>NZ_JBFUGA010000089.1:0-25356 GCF_056403155.1 Methylobacterium sp. P3_A11 | reverse complement strand
TCGTGATCCCGCGCGCCTTCTCCTCCGGAGCCTTGTCGATCTGGTCGTAGGCCGTGAACGTCGCCCCGCCCGTCTCCGCAAGAACCTTCGTGATCGCCGCCGTCAAGGACGTCTTGCCGTGGTCAACGTGCCCAATCGTGCCGATGTTGCAGTGCGGCTTGGTGCGGGAGAACTTTTCCTTGCCCATCAGAGCCTCCTAAATTCGAATTCGCGTTGCGGAAGAAGAGATGCCTAGGCGTAAGCCTCAGGCGTACTTGGCGATGACCTTGTCGGCCTCGCCGCGCGGCACCTCTTCGTAATGGTCGAACTGCATGGTGAAGTTCGCCCGGCCCTGCGACATCGAGCGCAGGTTGTTCACGTAGCCGAACATGTTGGCCAGCGGCACCATCGCGTTGATGACGTTGGCGTTGCCGCGCATGTCCTGGCCCTGGATCTGGCCGCGGCGGGAGTTGAGGTCGCCGATGACCGAGCCGGTGTAATCCTCCGGAGAGACGACCTCGACCTTCATCACCGGCTCGAGCAGGACCGAGCCGCCCTTCTGCAGGGCTTCACGGAAGGCCGCGCGGGAGGCGATCTCGAAGGCGAGGGCCGACGAGTCGACGTCGTGGTAGGCGCCGTCGATCAGCTCGACCTTCACGTCGACCACCGGGAAGCCGGCGAGGACGCCCGCGCCGAGGACCGAGTTCAGGCCCTTCTCGACGCCGGGGATGTACTCCTTCGGCACCGCGCCGCCGACGATCTTCGACTCGAACTGGAATCCGGCGCCCGGCTCGTTCGGCTCGACGATGAACTTCACGCGGGCGAACTGGCCGGTACCGCCAGTCTGCTTCTTGTGCGTGTAGTCGATCTCCTGACGGCGGGTCAGCTTCTCGCGGTAGGCCACCTGCGGCTGGCCGATATTCGCATCGACCTTGTAGGTGCGGCGCAGGATATCGACCTTGATGTCCAGGTGCAGCTCGCCCATCCCGCGCAGGATGGTCTGGCCGGATTCCTGGTCAGTGGAAACGCGGAAGGACGGATCCTCGGCGGCTAGCTTCTGGAGCGCGATGCCGAGCTTCTCCTGATCGGCCTTCGACTTCGGCTCGACGGCGATCTCGATGACGGGCTCGGGGAACTCCATCTTCTCGAGGATCACGGCCTTCTGCGCGTCGCAGAGGGTGTCACCCGTGCGGGTATCCTTGAGGCCGGCCAGTGCGACGATGTCGCCCGCGAAGGCCTCCTTGATGTCCTCACGGTTGTTGGCGTGCATCAGGAGCATGCGGCCGACGCGCTCCTTCTTGTCGCGCGACGAGTTCAGGACGTTGGCGCCGGTATCGACCTTGCCCGAGTACACGCGGCAGAAGGTGATCGTGCCGACGTGGGGATCGTCCATGATCTTGAAGGCGAGCATGGAGAAGGGATCCGAATCCGTCGGGTGACGGACGGTCTCTTCCTCGGTCTTGAAGTCGATGCCCTTGATCTCGCCGCGATCGGCCGGGGAGGGCAGGTAGTCGACGACGGCGTCGAGGAGCGGCTGCACGCCCTTGTTCTTGAACGCCGAGCCGCAGAGAACCGGGTGGAAGGCGCGCAGCTGCACGGCCTTGCGCACCAGGCGGCGCATCGTGGCGTCGTCCGGCTCGTTGCCGTCGAGATAAGCGGCCATGGCCTCGTCATCGAGCTCGACGCAGGCCTCGATCAGCTTGGTGCGATACTCGACGGCCTGGTCCTTGAGGTCGGCAGGGATTTCAGTCTCGTCGAAGTTGGCGCCCAGCGCCTCGCCCGACCAGACGATCGCCTTCATCTTGATGAGGTCGATCACGCCCTGGAAGTTGGACTCGGCGCCGATCGGAAGCTGCAGGCACACCGGCTTGCCGGCGACGCGGTCGATGATGTCGGCGACGCACTTGAAGAAGTCGGCGCCGATCTTGTCCATCTTGTTGACGAACACGACGCGCGGCACGTCGTATTTGTCGGCCTGACGCCACACGGTCTCGGTCTGCGGCTCGACGCCCTGGTTGCCGTCGAGCACGCACACGGCACCGTCCAGCACGCGCAGCGACCGCTCCACCTCGATGGTGAAATCGACGTGGCCGGGGGTGTCGATGATGTTCAGGCGCTTCTCGCGCCAGAAGCAGGTCGTCGCAGCCGAGGTGATCGTGATGCCACGCTCCTGCTCCTGCGCCATCCAGTCCATGGTGGCGGCGCCCTCATGGACCTCGCCGATCTTGTGGGACTTTCCGGTGTAGTAGAGGATCCGCTCGGTCGTCGTGGTCTTGCCGGCATCGATGTGGGCCATGATGCCGAAGTTGCGGTAGTCCTCGATCGCGTGCGTGCGGGGCATCGGATTGCTCCTGAGAGACGGCGGAACCGCTTACCAGCGGTAGTGCGAGAAGGCGCGGTTGGCTTCCGCCATCCGGTGCGTGTCTTCGCGCTTCTTGACGGCGTTGCCGCGGTTGTTGGCGGCGTCGAGCAGCTCGGCGGAGAGCCGCTCGACCATGGTCCGGTCGTTGCGCGAGCGAGCGGCCTGGATCAGCCAGCGGATCGCGAGCGCCTGACGGCGTTCCGTGCGCACCTCGACGGGGACCTGGTAGGTCGCGCCGCCGACGCGGCGGGAGCGGACCTCGATCATCGGGGCGACGTTGTCGAGGGCAGCGCGGAACACCTCGATCGGGTTGGCGCGGGCGCGGTTCTCGACGATGTCGAAGGCGCCGTAGACGATCCGCTCGGCGGTCGACTTCTTGCCCTCGTACATGATCGAATTCATGAACTTCGTCAGAACCACGTCCCCGTACTTCGGGTCCGGGATGATCTCACGCTTCTCGGCAGAGTGGCGACGGGACATCTTCTGAGACTCTCGAACGAAAAGATCTTAAGCGCCCCGCGCAGGCCGCCTGAGCCCTGAGGCCGGCGGCATCCTTACGGGGCCGTGGAAACGCAGACCGGCGCCCGGGAAAAATCCGGGCGTCCGACTTACTTCGGACGCGCTTACTTCGGACGCTTGGCGCCGTACTTGGAGCGGCGCTGCTTGCGGTTCTTCACGCCCTGCGTGTCGARCACGCCGCGCAGGATGTGGTAGCGCACACCCGGAAGATCCTTCACGCGGCCGCCGCGGATCATCACCACGGAGTGCTCCTGAAGGTTGTGACCCTCGCCCGGGATATAGCCGATCACCTCGAAGCCGTTGGTCAGCCGCACCTTGGCGACCTTTCGGAGCGCCGAGTTCGGCTTCTTCGGGGTCGTCGTGTAGACGCGGGTGCAGACGCCGCGCTTCTGCGGGCAAGCGTCTAGCGCCGGAACCTTGTTGCGGCTCCGCTGGATCTTCCGCGGCTGGGCGATCAGCTGGTTGATCGTCGGCATCCTGTGCCCTCTTCCTCGGTCACCTAGGCCGGACTGCACAGGGCAGTCCGCAAAACGAATATGCGCCGGAGGGCCTGTCACGGACCCTCGGCGCGGTGTGGGCAGAGGAGCACGCCCGAAACGAACGCGCTCGTACCTACGGATCTGACTTAAGCGTCAGGCGATTTGAACCCTCGGAGCGCTCGGGGCGATGGCGGCGGCTTCCGGGGGTATGCCCAAGGGCCGTCGGCAGCCGATGGCCGTCCGAAGTGGCGCGCTTCTAGCCGCGGTTGCCCTGCAGGTCAATGCGGTGACAGCAGAAAACTGCACCGCGCCGGAGGTTAAGGATCGGTCAAGGGGCGTGCGGCCGGCCTGTGCGCTGTGCGGCCCAATCCAGCCGGCAGGCTTTTTCCCGGCGCCTGCGCCGCCGTCAATCTCGAAGACGCCGGCCCACGGAGTCCGATTCGCGATCTCCATCACGCCGCCGGCCGCGAAGACAATCCAACGCGTTCTCTGTCGCGATCTCGTCAAAACGTTCCCGCGATGCGACGAAATACGAAAGACGTCACTGTTGATTGGAACAGAAATTTCGATGAACAATGACCTCAGTTCCGCAAAGTCGACCCGCGTCCCTTCGATCGGGCACGAAAGATACTGCAGTTTTCAAACAAAAAATCTTTCGTCGTGCCAGTATTACCTGAATTACTCTTTCGTCAACGGTGGAGCCATCCGTGCGCCACCTCTTCGCCATCGCTCTCGCCACACTGCTATCGTTAGGGGCCGCCCGGGCCGACCGGCTGGACGACATCCGGAGAGCGGGCGTTCTCCGGGTCGCCGCCTTTGACAGCAACCCGCCCTTCGGCTTCGTCGACCCCGCGACGAAGCAGATCGCCGGTCTCGACGTCGATTATGCGCAGGCGATCGCCGACCAACTCGGCGTGAGGGTGGAGGTCCGCCCCACGAACCCGGCGAATCGCATTCCGCTGCTCACCTCCGGCAAGGTCGATCTGGTTCTGGCGAACTTCACCATCACCGAGGAGCGGGCGAAGCATCTCGATTTCAGCATTCCGTACTTCGCCTCCGGGCAGCAGTTCCTGGTCAAGAAGGGCACCTTGTCGTCGCCCGAGCAGCTGAAAGGGCTCCGGATCGGGGCCGACAAGGGCACGACCAACGAGATCGTGCTGCGCCGCGACTTTCCGAAGGCCGTCGTGGTCGCCTTCGACGACACGCCCTTCGCCTTCACGGCCCTGCGCAACGGCAACGTCCAGGCGATCACGCAGGACGGGCCGAAGCTCGTCGGGCTGCTGGCGAAGGTGCCGGACCGCCAGAACTATGAGATCCCGCCCTTCAGCATCTCCAACGACTTTATTGGCGTCGGCCTTCCCAAGGGCGAGACCCGGCTGCGCGACCTCGTGAACGAGACCCTGCGCGGCCTGGAAGCGACCGGCAGGGCGGCGGCGATCTACGACCGCTGGTTCGGTCCGGACACCGAGCAGCCGCTGCCGCGCCTGTTCCGGCTCGGGGACCCCGGCTAGCCGCGGCGAAGCGGGAGGCGGCCGTGCCGTACGGCGCACGCTCCGTCGATCTCATCGACAGTGTCCTCGGCGACCTCCTGGCGCCGCGCTACCTCACGTGGCTGGCTCAGGGATTCGGGGTCACCCTCGCCCTGTCGGCGGCCGCCTGCCTCGCAGGCACGGCGCTGGGGCTCGCGGGCGGCGGCCTGCGGGAAGCGGGCGGTCGCGCGGCGCGGTGCCTTGTGTCGGGCGTCGTCGGCACCGTCCGCAACACCCCGCTCCTGGTACAGCTCTTCGTCTGGTACTTCGCGGTGACGATCCTTCTGCCCCAGGACGTCACGGCCTGGCTGAACACGCCGCACGTGCTCGACCTGGGACCCGGCGCCCTGCGGTGGCCCGCGTACGAGACCCTCGCGGGATTTTGCGGGCTCGCGCTCTACGCAGGCGCCTATATCGCCGAGGAGGTCCGCGCGGGGATCAACGCCGTACGCCACGCCCAGAAGGAGGCGGCCCTCGCCCTCGGGCTCACCCCGGTCCAGGCGTAACGCCACATCGTGTTGCCCCAGGCCCTGCGGATCGCCTGGCTGCCGATCGTCGGCCAATATCTCAACACGCTCAAGAACACGGCGCTGACCATGACGATCGGCCTCGCGGAGCTGTCCTACGCAGCCCGCCAGGTGGAGACCGAGACGTTCAAGACCTTCCAGGCCTTCGGCATCGCCACGCTGCTCTATGTCGGCGCGGTCGCCGCGCTGGAGACCGCAGGGCAGGCCCTCGGACGCCGCTTCCGCCCCGAGGGTCGGCACCGATGAACCCCTTGGTCATCACCGACAATCTCGACTACCTGCTGGTCGGGGCCTGGCCCGATGGTCCGATCGGCGGGTTAGCCCTGACGCTGATCCTGTCCGGCCTGTCCGGCCTGTCCGGGCTCGCCGCGGCCGCGCTCGGGCTCGTCCCCGGAGTCGGGCTCGCGATGAGCGCAGGGGCGGCCCGGACCGCGCTCGTCGTCGGCCTCGGCGTCTTCCGCGCCGTGCCGGTCGTGATGTTGATCTTCTGGAGTTACTTCCTGCTGCCGATCCTGTTCGGCCTGTCGGTTCCCGAGATCGGGACGGTCGCGACGGCGCTGTCGCTCGTCGGAGGCGCCTACCTGTCGTACGGCGTGGCCGCGGGGATCGAGAGCGTCGGCCGCGGCCAATGGGAGGCCGCTCTGGCGCTCGGCATCGGCCGCTGGCAGACCTTGCGGTTCATCATCCTGCCGCAGGCCCTGCGGGCCATGGCACCGTCCTTCGTCAACGAGTGGTGTGCGCTCATCAAGGACACGTCGCTCGCTTACGTGGTCGGCGTGCCCGAACTCTCCTTCGTGGCGGCACAGGTGAACAACCGCGCCATGGTCTACCCCGCCGAGATCTTCCTGTGCGTCGGTGCGGTCTACGGAATCCTGTGCGCCACCCTCGACGGGCTAGCCGCCCGACTTACACGGCCCCGCCCGCGCCGGCACGCCACGCCTGGGACGGCGCGGGTCTGAAGGCCCGGCGCGCCCGCACCGGGCCGTGCCCGCGATGCGGCCGATTCTCGTCTCCACACGCGGAAGGCGTACCGGATCGGGGCAGGGGGGCGCCGGCAGGGTCTACGGAGAATTAAAGCGATCCATCGAATTGTCGCGCTCATCGGGCGGCCAGGACGCCGCCTCAGGTTCGCGTCAAGGATGTTGCGTATGGGTTGCGTCGCGGTCAGCAACGTCGTTCCGTTCCGGCGGCCCGTTCCCGCTCAGGCTCCGGGCGAGCGGGAAGCCCGCAACCGTCGCCGGAGCGAGCAGCGCTCCCTGCTGGACGCGGTCTACGCCACCGGCAGCATGGTCGTCGCAGCCGAGGATCGCGGAATGAAGCTCACCGCCTCTCGGCTCCAGGTCTACGGGTTCCTGGCGATCGAAGAGGTGGGCGAGGACGGCCTCATGCGCCGCCTCCGGCCGTCCGAGGCGATTCGCGCCCGGGCGGAGCGGCCCTGGCGCCTGTCGAAGCCCGCCAACGGAGCCTCGGTGACGATCCCGAGCCTCGACGGCTTCCTGTTCGAGACGGCCGGCCAGCCGTTCTGATCCGCGGACAACCCAAGAACACGCGGCCGGCGCCGACCCCGCGCGCCGGTCATTGCGCGTGGTCGGGAGCCCGCTCTCCCGATCAGGATGGCTCCAGTCCGCCATCCGCGGCGCAACCGTACTGGTCGAGCCGCTCGCGACGACGAATCTTCTGATCCCGGATCAGGATGAAGCGCCCCGGTTTGCCGGCCGGCGTGGACCCAGCCATAACGCGCACAACCACGCCGCGGCGCCAGCTCGATCGTGCCCGCGAGCGGGTCGATCCAGCCATGCGGCGCCCGCGATTTCCCGCCCTTCGGCTTGCCAAGACGCGCTGCCCGTAGTATGCGCCCGGCCTTCGCGACATTCCCGATGGGTGCTCGCACCCTGTGAACGCGGTGACCGCGCCGGTGTCCCTGTGGCATCGCCTGCGCGGTCAAACACATGAGCCGGGGACGTCAGGTCCCCATCAGGCGTCGTCCGCCGGGCAATACCGTCCGTGTGCGGAAACCCGCCTGAAACAAGGAGTCACGCACGTGATCCAGATGCAGACGAATCTGGACGTCGCCGACAACTCGGGTGCACGCCGTGTGATGTGCATCAAGGTTCTCGGCGGGTCGAAGCGCAAGTATGCCGGCGTAGGCGACGTCATCGTCGTCTCCGTCAAGGAGGCGATCCCGCGCGGTCGCGTCAAGAAGGGCGACGTCATGAAGGCGGTCGTCGTCCGCACCGCCAAGGACGTGAAGCGTGCCGACGGTTCGGTCATCCGCTTCGACAAGAACGCCGCGGTCCTGATCAACAATCAGAAGGAGCCGATCGGCACCCGTATCTTCGGACCGGTTCCGCGCGAGCTCCGCGCCCGCAACCACATGAAGATCATCTCCCTGGCTCCGGAGGTGCTGTAATGGCTGCCAAGATCAAGAAGGGCGACAAGGTCGTCGTGCTCACCGGCCGCGATTCGGGTCGGTCGGGCGAGGTGATCCAGGTTCTGCCGAAGGAAGGCCGGGCCTTCGTGCGCGGCATCAACCTGGTCAAGAAGCACCAGAAGCAGACCCAGAACCAGGAAGGCGGCATTATCTCCAAGGAGGCCGCCATCCAGCTCTCGAACATCGCGGTCGCGGATGCCAACGGCAAGCCGACCCGCGTGGGTTTCCGCATCCTCGAAGACGGGCGCAAGGTCCGGTTCGCCAAGACCACGGGGGATCAGATCGATGGCTGAGGCCGACAAGAATGCCTACACCCCGCGTATGCGCAAGCACTACGACGAGGTGGTTCGCCAGAAGCTGATCGAGCAGTTCGGCTACAAGAACCCGATGGAAGTGCCGCAGATCACGAAGATCGTGATCAACATGGGCGTCGGCGAGTCCACCGCGGATTCCAAGAAGGCTTCCGTGGCTGCGGGCGACCTCGCCCTGATCGCCGGCCAGAAGCCGGTCATCACCAAGGCCCGCAAGGCCATCGCGACCTTCAAGGTCCGCGAGGGCATGCCGATCGGCTGCAAGGTGACCCTGCGCAAGCAGCGCATGTACGAGTTCATGGATCGCCTGATCACGATCGCGCTGCCGCGCGTGCGTGACTTCCGCGGCCTGAACCCGCGCTCGTTCGACGGCCGCGGCAACTACGCTCTTGGTCTCAAGGAGCACCTCGTGTTCCCGGAGATCTCCTACGACAAGGCCGAGCAGACCTGGGGCATGGACATCGTCGTGGCGACCACCGCCAAGACCGATGCCGAGGCCAAGGCCCTGCTCGCCGCCTTCCAGTTCCCGTTCCGGCAGTGAAGCCTTCGGGCTTCAGACGCGGACACCGGAGATAGACCACATGTCGAAGAAAAGCTCAGTCGAGAAGAATGAGGCCCGCAAGGCGCTGGTGAAGCGCTTCGCGGCCAAGCGGAAGGCGCTCCTCGAGATCGCCAACAACGAAGGCCTCGAGATGGAGGAGCGCTTCGAGGCGCGCCTCAAGCTCGCGGAACTGCCGCGCAACTCGTCGGCCACCCGCATCCGCAACCGCTGCGGCATGACCGGCCGCCCGCGCGCCTATTATCGCAAGATGGGCATCTCGCGCGTGGCTCTGCGCGAGCTTGGCAACCGGGGCCTGATCCCCGGCCTGGTCAAGTCGAGCTGGTAAGGAGGTCCCCATGGTCAACGATCCCGTGGGCGACATGCTCACCCGCATCCGCAACGGCCAGCTGCGCCGTCGCAACGTCGTCCAGACGCCCGGCTCGCGCCTGCGCGCCAGCGTTCTCGACGTCCTGAAGTCCGAGGGCTACATCCGCGACTACGCGGCGACGGACCTCGGCAATGGCCGCACCGAGTTCGCCATCGAGCTCAAGTACTACGACGGGCGCCCGGTGATCCGCGAGATCAAGCGCGTCTCGAAGCCGGGCCGCCGGGTCTACTCGTCGGTCGGCGAGCTGCCGCACGTGGCCGACGGCCTCGGCGTCACCATCGTCTCCACCCCGCAGGGCGTCATGGCCGATCACGAGGCGCGCGAGCGCAACGTCGGCGGTGAAGTGCTCTGCACCGTGTTCTAATCGGGGCATAAGGAGGTTTTCCCATGTCTCGCGTAGGCAAGAAGCCGGTCCCCGTGCCGGCCGGCGTTACCGCCACGGTCACCGGTCAGACGGTGAAGATGAAGGGTTCGAAGGGCGAGCTGTCCTTCGTGGTCCCGTCGCTCGTCAACGTGGCGATGAAGGACGGCGCGATCGCGGTCGAGCCGGTCAACCAGTCGAAGCCGGCGCGTTCCCTGTGGGGCACGTCGCGGGCGCAGATCGCCAACATCGTCGAGGGTGTGTCGAAGGGCTTCGAGAAGAAGCTCGAGATCACCGGCGTCGGTTACCGCGCCGCGATGGCCGGCAAGGCCCTCAAGCTATCGCTCGGCTACAGCCACGACATCGAGTACGCGATCCCCGCCGGGATCACGATCGCAACACCCAAGCCCACCGAGATCACGATCTCCGGGATCAACCGCCAGCAGGTCGGTCAGGTCGCCGCCGAGATCCGCGATTATCGCGGACCCGAGCCCTACAAGGGCAAGGGCGTGAGGTACGCGGGCGAGTTCATCTTCCGCAAGGAAGGCAAGAAGAAGTAAGGAGGGCATCATGTCTCGCAAGCTCGAAGCCCTCGATCGCCGGAAGGCGCGCGTCCGTCGCGCGCTGCGGGCGGCCGCCAACGGCCGTCCGCGGCTCTCGGTGTTCCGCTCGTCGAAGCAGATCTACGTGCAGGTCATCGACGACGTAGCCGGCAAGACGCTGGCCGCCGCCTCGTCGATCGACAAGGCACTCAAGGGCGAACTCAAGACCGGCGCCGACGTCGCCGCCGCCAAGGCGGTGGGCAAGCTGGTGGCCGAGCGTGCCAAGGCCGCGGGCGTCACGAAGGTGATCTTCGACCGCTCCGGCTACATCTACCACGGTCGCGTCGCGGCCGTGGCCGAGGCTGCCCGCGAGGGCGGCCTGGAGTTCTGATTTCCGGGAAGTCGCCGTCGGCGAATCTGTCGCCGGCGAGTCCCATCGGGACCGTTGAACGACGGCGGGCCGGACGTGCTCTACATGTCCGGCATTCGACAACAAATCGAGCGAGCGGCCCCGCCGGCCGCGCCAGTGAGATGAACAGGTAAAGACATGGCACGTGAACGTGAAGGCGGGGGCCGCGGCCGCCGCGATGATCGCGAGGAGCGCGACAGCGAGTTCGTGGACAAGCTCGTCCACATCAACCGCGTCGCCAAGGTGGTGAAGGGCGGCCGTCGCTTCGGCTTCGCGGCCCTCGTCGTCGTCGGCGACCAAAAGGGCCGCGTCGGCTTCGGCCACGGCAAGGCCCGTGAGGTGCCGGAGGCGATCCGCAAGGCGACGGAAGCCGCCAAGCGCGGCCTGATCCGCGTCTCGCTCCGCGAGGGCCGGACCCTGCACCACGACGTCAACGGTCGTCATGGCGCCGGCAAGGTGATCCTCCGCGCGGCTCCGCAGGGTACCGGCATCATCGCCGGCGGCCCGATGCGCGCCGTGTTCGAGACGCTCGGCATGCAGGACGTCGTCGCCAAGTCGCTGGGATCTTCGAACCCCTACAACCTCGTGCGCGCCACCTTCGAGGCGCTCAAGAACGAGGACAGCCCGCGCTCCGTGGCGGCCCGCCGCGGCATCAAGGTCTCGACGCTCCAGTCGCGTCGCCGCGATGCCGACCCGGCCGACCAGTCCGAAGCCGCGGTCGCGTGAGGGAGGGTCCGATGGCACAGAAGACCGTCCGCATCGAACAGATCGGCTCGCCGATCCGCCGCGAGGCCAGCCAGCGCCAGACGCTGATCGGCCTGAAGCTCAACAAGCTCCACCGCGTGTCCGAACTGGAGGATACCCCCTCCGTGCGCGGCATGATCCGCAAGGTTGCGCACCTCGTGCGCGTCCACGGCGACGTGGCGTGAGGAGGTCCCGATGAAGCTCAACGAAATCAGCGACAATCCCGGCGCCACCAAGGACCGGATGCGTGTCGGCCGGGGCATCGGCTCCGGCAAGGGCAAGACCGCGGGTCGCGGCGTGAAGGGCCAGAAGGCCCGGACCGGCGTGTCCATCAAGGGCTTCGAGGGCGGTCAGATGCCGCTGCATCGTCGCCTGCCGAAGCGCGGCTTCAACAACCTCTACGCCCAGGACCTGAACGAGGTGAACCTCGGCCGGATCCAGGAAGCCGTGGACGCGGGCAAGCTCGACAAGGCCGCGACCGTGACGGTGGAGAGCTTGGTCGCGGCCGGCATCATCGCCCGTCCGCGCGACGGCGTGAAGCTGCTGGGCGTCGGCGACCTCACCGCGAAGCTCAGCTTCGAGGTCACCCGTGCTTCCAAGTCCGCCGTCGAGGCGGTCGAGAAGGCCGGCGGCTCGGTCAGCGTCGTCTACGCTCAGGGTGCTTCCACCCGCGGCCGCAACGAGGCGGCCTCTGCCTGACGGGCGTGAGCGCTAAGGGAGCGACCCGGGGACCCGTTGCACGGACTCCACGCACCCTATAAGCCGAACCTTCGAGCGGCGGCCCTGCGACCACGCGGGCCGCCGCTTTCATTTCATCCGGGCGCCGCGCGTCCGGCGACACTTCCAGGACGCGACGCTTATGGCCTCAGCCGCCGAGCAGCTTGCCGCCAACCTCAATTTCGGTGCGATCGCCAAGGCCGATGAGCTGAAGAAGCGCATCTGGTTCACGCTCGGCGCCCTCGTGGTGTTCCGGCTGGGCACGTACATCCCGATTCCCGGGATCGACCCGGAGCAGTTCGCCCGCAACTTCCAGCAGCAGTCCGGCGGTGTGCTCGGCCTGTTCAACATGTTCTCGGGCGGCGCCGTCGAGCGCATGGCGATTTTTGCCCTGAACATCATGCCGTACATCTCGGCCTCGATCATCGTTCAGCTCCTGACCTCGGTGATCCCGAGCCTCGAGGCGCTGAAAAAGGAGGGCGAGTCCGGCCGCAAAGTCATCAACCAGTACACCCGCTACCTCACGGTGGTACTGGCGCTGGTCCAGTCCTGGGGCATCGCCATCGGCCTCCAGGGCTCCTCGGCCGCCATCGATCCGGGTCCGTTCTTCCTGGCCTCCACGGTGATCACGCTGACCGGCGGAACGCTGTTCCTGATGTGGCTCGGCGAGCAGATCACCTCGCGCGGCATCGGCAACGGCTCGTCGCTGATCATCTTCGCCGGCATCGTCGCCCACCTTCCGGTGGCGATCGCGGGCGCGCTGGAACTCGGCCGCACCGGCGCCCTGTCGCCGGCCGTCATCCTGGGCGTGGCCGTCGCCGCCGTGGCGCTGGTCTACTTCATCGTCTTCATGGAGCGTGCCCAGCGCCGGCTGCTGATCAATTACCCCAAGCGTCAGGTCGGCAACCGCATGTACGAGGGCCAGACCTCGTTCCTGCCGCTCAAGCTGAACACCTCGGGCGTGATCCCGCCGATCTTMGCCTCCTCGCTCCTGCTCCTGCCGGCGACGGCCGCGAGCTTCTCGGCAAATGGCGGCGCCACCGGCTGGCTCGGCACGGTGACGGCCTATCTCGGCCACGGCACGCCGCTGTTCATGGTCCTCTACGCGGCGCTGATCATCTTCTTCACGTTCTTCTACACCGCGGTGGTCTTCAACCCGCAGGAGACGGCCGACAACCTGAAGAAACATGGCGGCTTCATCCCCGGCATCCGTCCGGGCGAGCGGACCGCGGCCTTCATCGACAAGGTGCTGACCCGGATCACCGTGATCGGCGCCCTGTACCTGACCCTGGTGTGCCTGTGCCCGGAGATCCTGTCGTCCTACGCAGCGGCGAGCCTCGGCTTCGGCGGCACGTCTCTGCTCATCGTGGTCTCGGTGACGATGGACACGGTGGCGCAGATCCACGGGCACCTGATGGCCCACCAGTACGAGGGCCTCGTGAAGAAGGCCAAGCTGCGTGGCGCCTCGACCACGCAACGGCGGCGCTGAGCCTGATACAGAGGCGGGCGGCTTCCAACACCGCGCCCGTCTCTGGCCCAAAGGTCCAGGTGCCTCACCGGCCAGGACCGGCTAGAAATCCCGAATCCGGCGATGCCAGGGAGGCTTCGTCACCGCGGCTTGTGCCCACAGCGAGTGGGCCGAACGAGGACAACGCCATGCGTATCATTCTGCTCGGGCCGCCCGGTGCGGGAAAGGGGACGCAATCCGAGCGGATCGTGCAGCGCTTCGGCATCCCGCAGCTCTCGACGGGTGACATGCTGCGCGCGGCCGTCGCCGCCGGCACGCCGGTCGGCCTGGAGGCCAAGGCCGTGATGGAATCGGGTGGCCTCGTCTCCGATCGGATCGTGGTCGGGATCGTCGCCGACCGGATCGAGGAGGCGGATGCCCGCCGTGGGTTCATTCTCGACGGTTTCCCGCGCACCGTGGCGCAGGCGGAGGCGCTCGGGGAGATGCTGGCCGGCAAGGGGCTGCACCTGTCCACGGTGATCGAGCTGAAGGTCGACGAGAACGCCCTGGTCGGCCGCATCGAGAAGCGCGCCGCCGAAACTCAGGCCCGCGGTCAGACCGTGCGGAAGGACGACACGCCGGAGGTGTTCAAGCAGCGCCTTGAGGCCTACCGCGCCCAGACAGCGCCGCTCTCGGCCTACTACGGCGCGAAGGGCATGCTGGAGCCGATCGACGGCATGCAGCCGATCGACAAGGTCACGGCGGACCTGATGGCGGTGCTGGAGCCGCATGAGGAGCGCGTCGCCTCCTGATCACGCGCTGGGACGGTGCGGGTCGCGCATCGTCCCGGAACGCGCGACCGTGCGGCGCCCGGCGAGGGTCCCGTTCGGGGATCGTGCCCGGCGCGTGCGGAAGGCCGCGCCGAACGGGGCCTCCGAACGTCTCGCGACGGTGGTGAGCCCGGGCGCTGACATCCGATGGGACACGCCATGATGCTTCGCCTCGTCGCCACCACGACGCTTCTGCTCGCGATCGCCCTGCCGACTCTGCCGGCGCTCGCCCAGAGCCCGGCGCAATCCTTCGTGTACGGACAGAAGCGCTTGCGCCACGCCTGCCGACCGCCGTTGAAGTTCGCTGCCGGTGCCTGCGTGCGTCGCTGTCCGGCCGGCTACCAGACGAGCGGTGGCTATTGCCGGCTGCGGAATCAAGGCTTCCGCTGAGAGGCGTCAGCCTCAGGGCCGCCCATCTTTCCGAAGGGCGCCGAAGAAGTTGACCATGTCCATCTGAAGCGACCGGTGACCGAAGAGACGAAAGGGATAGCCCTCCGTCGTGCCCTCGCGCAGTTCGATCATGCCCGTCCTGACGTTGTAGCGGAACACCATCCGACGCCCCGCGAAGGTGGCCCAGAGCAGGTCCGGCCCGTCATCCTCATCCTGGACGGCCACGGAGCCGGGCTCGGCCTCGGCGAGGACGCCGCCGATGACCGCCAGGACCACGGGCAGGACCTCGTCGATGATCTCCTCGGCCCCGCGCAGGACCGAATCGGCGAAGGCCCGGAGGGTGGCGCCATCGCTCGTCAGAAAGGACATTCCCACACCTCGTTCTCCGGTGATCGGGATCCGCGCGCGATGCATGACGCCGCGATCACCCGTTATCGCGTCGTTGACATCGGCCCGCCCGCGCGCTAGCAGGCCCTCCTTCGTCCAGCCGAACGATGGTCCGAGGTGCCCTGTCCAGGGCCGCCCGCGGGCCGCGTCGTCGTTTCACGTGCGCAGGGGCCGGCCTCCACCGGACGCGCACGAAACCCGCCCGGATCCCCGGGCCTCACATGGAGAGTGATCGTGGCCCGTATCGCAGGCGTCAACATCCCGACCAACAAGCGCGTCGTCATCGCGCTTCAGTACATCCACGGCATCGGCGCGAAGAAGGCCGAAGAGATCACCCAGAAGGTGAACATCCCCGCCGAGCGTCGGGTCAACCAGCTGACCGACGCCGAGGTTCTCGCGATCCGCGAGACGATCGACCGCGACTACCTGGTCGAGGGCGACCTGCGCCGCGATGTCTCGATGAACATCAAGCGTCTGATGGATCTCGGCGCCTATCGCGGCCTGCGTCACCGCAAGCAGCTGCCGGTCCGCGGCCAGCGTACCCACACCAACGCCCGCACCCGCAAGGGCAAGGCGAAGCCGATCGCCGGCAAGAAGAAGTAGTTTTTTGGGATTGGGTGGCCGTGCTTCGCGCGGCCATTCCGTCGTCGCGTCGAGTGTCCCGCAGCGGATCCGGCGCTGGCTCGACCGCCCTGCACGGGCGCTCCGGGCAGGTCCCAAGAAGAATCCCGAGCGCCTGGCATTACGGGCGCGCCTGAAGGAAGAGTGAGAACAGATGGCCAAGGAACCGCAACGCGTCCGCCGCCGCGAACGCAAGAACATCGTGTCGGGCGTCGCCCACGTGAACGCCTCGTTCAACAACACGATGATCACCATCACGGACGCGCAGGGCAACACGATCTCGTGGTCGTCGGCCGGCGCGATGGGCTTCAAGGGCTCGCGCAAGTCGACGCCGTACGCCGCCCAGGTCGCCGCCGAGGATGCCGCCCGCAAGGCGTCCGAGCACGGCATGCGCACCCTCGAGGTCGAGGTCTCGGGTCCGGGTTCGGGCCGCGAGTCGGCTCTGCGCGCCCTCCAGGCCGCGGGCTTCACGGTGACGTCGATCCGCGATGTGACCTCGATTCCGCACAACGGCTGCCGGCCGCGCAAGCGCCGCCGCGTCTGATCGGGACCTGCAAAACCTCTTGACGGAGAAGCTTATGACGGGATCGAAGCCGCTTCCGGGCGTGCTGCGTTGGAACCTCGGCGACCTCACGGTCACCGCGCTCAACGACGGCTGGTTTCAGGCCAGCCTCGATCTCGTCACGGGAATCTCCAAAGAGGAGGCCGGACGGCTCCAGGTCGCGGGGTTCCGCACCGAGCAGCCCAAGATCACGCTGAACGCCTTCCTGATCACGGGTCCCGGCCTCAAGCCGACCTTGATCGACACGGGATACGGCGACTTCGCACCGGCGCCGACCCTCGGCCGGGCCGGGGCGGCGCTCGCGCTCACCGCCGTCAAGCCGGAGGAGATCGGCACGGTGCTCGTCAGCCACCTGCACCCCGACCATGTCGGCGGCCTCGTGAAGGACGGTACGGCGCGCTACCCGAACGCCGAGATCGTGGTGCACGCCGACGAGGCGGCGCACTGGCTGCCCGACGCGGCGCTGGCCGAGGCGCCGGATGAAGCCAAGCCCTATTTCGAGGGCGCGCGCAAAGCTGTGGCGCCCTATGCCGGCCGGATGCGCGAGCATCGCGGCGGCGAGGTTCTTCCGGGGATCACGGCGGTCCATCTGCCCGGTCACACGCCGGGTCATTGCGGCTTCCGCATCGTCTCCGGTGGACAGTCGCTGTTGATGTGGACCGACGTGGTGCACCTGCCGGCGATCCAGTTCAAGAACCCGGAGGCTGGCGTCGGCTTCGACGTCGACGGCGACCAGGCGCGGGAGACGCGTAAGCGGATCCTGGACGAGGTGGCCCGTGAGCGGACGCTCGTCACCGGTGGCCATCTCGAATTCCCGGCGCTGGGCTACGTGGACCGGGACGGGGCGGGTTACAGCTTCGTGCCGGTGCTGTGGGTCGGCGGCGAGTAACGGCGGACAGACATTCAGGGACCGTTCGGGGCGCCAGGGGGGCTGCGCCGGACGGCCGAAGCGCGGGGACGGGCGTCGCGGATCCCGAGCATGGACGAGAGGTAGGATCGTGGTCATTCAGAAGAATTGGCAGGAACTGATCAAGCCGAACAAGCTGCAGGTCACGACCGGCGACGACCCCAAGCGGGTCGCCACGGTCGTCGCCGAGCCGCTCGAGCGCGGCTTCGGCACGACGCTCGGCAACGCCCTGCGCCGGGTGCTCCTGTCGTCCCTCCAGGGTGCGGCCGTGACCTCGGTGCAGATCGACGGCGTGCTGCACGAGTTCTCGTCGATCCCGGGCGTGCGCGAGGACGTCACCGACATCGTCCTCAACATCAAGACCATCGCGATCCGCTCGCAGACGGACGCGCCGAAGCGCATGACCCTGCGCAAGACCGGCCCGGGCCTCGTCACCGCCGGTGACATCGGCACGGTCGGCGACATCCAGATCCTGAACCCCGACCTCGTGATCTGCACGCTGGACGACGGCGCCGAGATCCGGATGGAGTTCACGGTCGCCACCGGCAAGGGCTACGTCCCGGCCGAGCGCAACCGCCCCGAGGACGCGCCGATCGGCCTGATCCCGGTCGACTCGCTGTTCTCGCCCGTCACCAAGGTCAGCTACCGCGTCGAGACGACCCGCGAGGGCCAGGATCTCGACAAGGACAAGCTGACCATGACGGTCGAGACCAACGGTGCGGTCTCGCCGGAGGATGCGCTCGCCTACGCGGCTCGCATCATCCAGGACCAGTTGCAGGTCTTCGTGAACTTCGAGGATCCGCGCAAGGAAGAGGCCGCCCCGCTCGCGCCGCAGCTGCCCTTCAACCCGGCGCTGCTCAAGAAGGTCGACGAGCTGGAGCTGTCGGTCCGCTCGGCGAACTGCCTGAAGAACGACAACATCGTCTACATCGGCGACCTGATCCAGAAGTCCGAGGGCGAGATGCTGCGGACCCCGAACTTCGGCCGCAAGTCGCTCAACGAGATCAAGGAAGTGCTCGCCGGCATGGGCCTGCACCTCGGCATGGACATCCCCGGCTGGCCGCCGGAGAACATCGAGGACCTCGCCAAGCGCTTCGAGGAGCACTACTGAGCGGCGAAGCTGCCTCGGGCTGAACGGGCGGCGCTACACGGCGCCGCTTGTTTGGCCGATCCAGAGCGGGGACTTCGCTGAGCCGACGCGGAGTCCCAGAAAATCCCGCCGCGGGGTCATGCGGAATCAACCGCCCCGAGTCCGGGGCACCCGGCCGTACCGTGGCACGGCGGCCGATACGAGAAGGAAGCCAGCACCATGCGTCACGGTTATCGCGGCCGCCGTTTCAACCGCACCGCCGAGCATCGCAAGGCGATGTTCGCCAACATGTCCGTCGCGCTGCTCAAGCATGAGCAGATCGTCACAACGCTGCCGAAGGCCAAGGATCTTCGCCCGGTGGTAGAGAAGCTGATCACGCTCGGCCGCATCGACAGCGTGCACACCCGTCGTCTCGCCATGGCGCAGCTCCGCGACGCTGACATGGTCAAGAAGCTCTTCACCGTGCTCGGTCCGCGCTACAAGGGCCGCCCGGGCGGCTATTGCCGCATCATGAAGGCCGGCTTCCGCCAGGGCGACAACGCCCCGATGGCGGTGATCGAGTTCGTCGATCGCGACGTCGACGCCCGCGGCAAGGATTCCGGTCCGAGCCAGGTCGCCGAGGCTGCCTGATCGCGTCGAGGTCTCTAACCTTCACGTCTTCGAGAAGCCGTTCCGGATCCTCCGGGGCGGCTTTTTGCATTCCGGAACGCTCCCCCGTGCGGCGGAACGATGTGTCGGCGAATCGTGGCGGCGCCATCGCCCGGTGGATCGTACCCTCGGCGTGCCGCGCATGAAAAAACCCGCCGGCTCTCGCCGACGGGTCGCAGCAGGGTCCACGTCTCGGATGGTCGCGGGAATTCGCCCTGGCGGCCCGTCCCTGACGGACCGGGAACTTCCGACTGCGCCGCGATCCGAAAACCCCTATCCCTGCCGGAACTCGTCCGGTGGACCATCCTGGTCCGGGTCGTTGTCGCGCCTGCGGCGCGGGAAGATGCCGTGATTGCTCATGGTCCACCTCCTCGTCGTAACCCGGGGCCTTGCACCCCACGGAGAGACAATGAGGCGGCGAACGGCCGGTTCCCGCCGCCGGTCAGACGGTCTGCGCCGCGGCCGCGTCGAGAAGTGCGGCGACCCGGGCCGCCAGGTCCGCGGAACGGAACGGCTTGGAGAGCACCGGCAGGTCCTCGGGGATCTGCATCGCCTCGGCGTGGCCCGTGAGGATCAGGACCGGCAGGTGCGGATCCCGCTCGCGGATCTCGGCGGCCAGCTCGATACCGTTCATGCCGGGCATGGCGAGATCGGCCACGACGATGTCGTAGCGCTCGCTCTGGAGATGCTGGAGGGCCGCCTCGCCGTCGCCGGCCTCGGTCGTGCTGTGGCCGAAGCCGGTGAGGAACGAGGCCGTCACGTGCCGCACCTGCGGATCGTCGTCGACGATGAGGATGTGGGCGCGCCGGCCGGCGACCGGGGCGGCACCGGACGTGTTCGGGGCTTGCTCGGGCGCTTGGCCGGCGAAGGGTAGCGCCAGCTCCACGCGGGTTCCCCGCCCGACCGTGCTGTCGATCGCAAGACGGCCCTTGGATTGCTGCGCGAGCCCGAACACCATGGCGAGCCCGAGCCCGGTGCCCTGGCCGACCGCCTTGGTGGTGAAGAACGGCTCGCAGACGCGCCGCAGGATCTCCTCCGGAATTCCGGTGCCCTCGTCGGTGACGCTCACGCCCAGATAGGTGCCGTCGGCGATCTCCGGGTCGCCGCTGATGTTCAGCCGCCGCGTCGCCACGGTGATGACGCCACCCTCGGGCATGGCGTCCCTTGCGTTGATGCAGAGGTTGAGCACCGCGAGTTCGAGCTGGTCCGGATCGACCTGGACCGCCGGGAGCCCATCCTCGAGATCGGTCCGCACCGTGACGAGGCCGCCGAGGCTGCGACCGAACAGGTCGCTCATCCCGGTGATCAGGGTGTTCACGTCGATCGCCCGCGCCTGGAGATCGTGGGCGCGGCTGAAGCTGAGGAGGCGCTTCGTCAGGGAGGCGCCGCGCTCCGCCGCACCGCGGGCGTTCTCGATCAGGCGCTGCACCCGCGGCTGGTCGGCGACCTTGGGGCCGGCGAGTTCGAGGCTGCCGAGGATCGCGGTCAGCAGGTTGTTGAAATCGTGGGCGATGCCCCCCGCCAGGGTGCCGAGCGCCTGCATCTTGTCGGACTGGCGCAGCCGCGCCTCCAGGGTCCGCTGCTCGGTCACGTCGCGCTCGATCACCGCGAGGTGGCTGATCGCGCCGACCGCGTCGCGGATCGGCACCCGCGTCACGTGGCTCCACTGCTCAGCGCCCGTGGGACCGTCGCTGACGAGGGTCTCGGCCACGGCACCCGACCGGATCGCCGCGTCGTCCGCCTGCCTCACCGCGCTGGCCTTCGCACCCGGGAGTTCGTCCTCGCGCCGCCCGAGGCAGCCGGCGATATCGTGTCCGAGGAGGGCCGCCTTGCGGGCGTTCAGCCGTACGAACCGGCCCTGCGCGTCCTTGAAGCTGATGGCATCCTGGGCGTGGTCGAGGAGGCCGCGCAGGAGCGCCCGTTCGGTCGCGAGATCCCGGCCGAGCCGGTGGCGCTCGAAGGCCTGGCGGACGGTGGAGCGCAGCAGGCCGGCATCCCAGGGCTTCGTGACGTAGCCGACGATGCCGCCGCGGTTGAGGGCGGCGATCACAGCGGTGATGTCGGCGTAGCCGGTCAGCAGGATCGCCTGGGCGTCGTGGAAGGTGCGGGCCTCGGCGAGGAGCGCATCGCCGGTGAGGCCCGGCATGCGCTGATCCGAGAGCACCACGGCGATGTCGGGCTCGGCGCGCAGGATCTCCAGCGCCTCGGCGGGGCGCGAGGTCGTCAGGACCCGGTAGGAATCCTCAAACAGATCCTCCAGGGCGATCAGGATATCCGGCTCGTCGTCGACAGCCAGGATCGTCCCTACACCTGCGGTACCGTCACTCATGCACTGGCCGCCTGCCGCGGAATTCCGATCACGAAGCAGGCTCCCCCACCCGGGGCCGTCTCCACGGTGAGCGAGCCGCTATGCGCTTGAACGACGCTGTAGGCAATCGCAAGGCCCAGACCCGTTCCGGATCCGACCGGCTTCGTCGTGAAGAACGGCTCGAAGATCTTCTCGCGTAAGCTATCCGGGATGCCCGGACCGGTATCACTGATCCGGATCTCATCGAATTCGGGGTTCGACTGGGTGGTGATCCGGATCATCCCGCCCTCCGGCATCGCGTCGGCGGCGTTGCCCAGGATGTTCATCACCACTTGGTTGAGCAGCGCGGGCGTGCAGTGGATCTCAGAGCGGCCGGCGAAGGCCCGCTCCACGGCGATCCGATCGCCGAGCTTGTGCTGGATCAGGGCAAGCACCGTCTCGATCGCCTCCGGTACGTTGACGAGGGCGCGCTCGCCCTCGTCGAGGCGAGAGAACTTCCGCAGGTTCAACACCAGATCCTGGATCCGGGTCAGGCCCATCCGCATCGAGCCGACCCGCTGCCGGGCCTTGTCGACGGCACGGGCGGCCGCCTCCGGCGCAGCGTCCGGCAGTTCGCCGAGCAGGCGCTCCACCGTGCCCTGATGCGCCAGGATGAAGGCCAGCGGGTTGTTGATCTCGTGGGCGATGCCGGCGACCAGCTCGCCCAGGGACGCCATCTTGGCGGCCTGGACGAGCTTGGATTGCGCGTCGGTGAGCTGGCGGTTGGCGTCGGCGAGGTCGCGGTTCGCCCGCTCCAGGGCGTCGGCGAGGCGGGCACGGGCCTCGGACGCCTCGGCTTCCGCGCGGGCGCGCTCCACGGCCCGCTCGCGCTCGCCGAACTGGCCGGCGATGCGCCGGTCGTCCTCCTCGAGCAGCCGTCGCCGCACGAAGCCGCGCACCCGCAGCGCCAGGACCTCGGCGTCGGTCTTCGAGACCACGTCGTCCGCCCCGGCCGCGAAGGCCTCGACCAGGAAGTCCTTGGCGGGATCGCTCCCGGCGATGCCGACGAGGTGGAAGCCCGCCCCCGCGGCCTGGCCGGAGCGCCGCTGGCTGATCGCCCGGCAGAGCGCGAGGCCGTCATAGGCGTGACCCAGAAGATCGACCGTCACGCAGTCGAAGGCCTGGTCTCCGGCGGCCGCGTCCAGGACGGCGAGCGCCGCCTCCGCCCCGTCGGCGGTCGCCACATGGTGCCCGTCCTGCCCCATCAGTCCGGCCAGGAAGGTCCGGTAGGTGGCGCTACCGTCGATCACCAGGATCCGCCCGCGTCGGAAGGCGGCCGCACCCGGCCCCTCGCCGTCGCCCGCCGCGCGGCGCTCGCGCAGCAAGGCGCGGATGCGCAGGATCATCAGGTCGCGGTCGGCGGATTTCGGCAGGTAGGCGTCGGCGCCGCTCTCCAGTCCCTGTCGCTCGCCGCCGCTGCCGCCGGTCAGCATCAGGACGGGCAGCGCCCGGGTGCGCAAGGACAGGCGCATCTGCCGGATCAGCTCGTCGCCGTTCATACCCGGCAGGTGGTAGTCGGCCACCACGAGGTCGGGCTGGCTGCGGTTGAGGTGGTCGAGGGCGGTCTCGGCCGACGGGCAGCGCTCCACCGAGAACCCGTGCGCCTCCAGCAGCAGACGCAGCTCCAGGGCCTGTGTCTCCGAATCCTCGACCAGCAGGATCCGAGCCGGCATCGCGGCCGCCCCGGCCGCCGTCATGGCCGCGCGCCCGTGTCCACGAGCCGCAGGATGTGGTCGGCGATGCGATCGAGGGGGAGGACGGCCCGGGCCGCCCCGAGCCGGACCGCCGCCGCGGGCATGCCGTAGACCACCGCCGTACTCTCGTGCTCGGCCACGGTCTGGGCGCCGGCCTTCTGCATGTCGGCGAGACCGACGGCTCCGTCCTCGCCCATGCCGGTGAGCAGCACGCCGATGCCGGAAGCACCCGATTGCCGGGCCATGGCGCGGAACAGCACGGTGGCGGCCGGCCGCTGGCCCGAGACCGGGGCGGAGTCGATCACCCGCAGGATGCGGCCCGAACCGATCTCCAGGTGGCGGTCGCCCGGAGCCACGTAGACGCGGCCCGGTTCGGTCCGCTCCCCGTCCCGGGCCAGCGCCACCGGCAGGGTCACGACGCTGTCGAGCCAGCTGGCGAACCCGTCCATGAAGGCCGCACCCATGTGCTGGACGACCAGGACCGGCAGTGGGAAGTCCTTGGGCAGGGCACCGATCACCCGCGCGAGCGCCGGGGGGCCCCCGGTCGAGGCGGCGATGCCGAGGAGGCTCGGGGCCTGCCCCGGCAGCTCGACGGGCGCCGCCTGGGGGGCGGCGACGCGGCCCGCCCATTCGGTACCGATCGGCCGCCGGCGGATCACCGGAACCTGGGCCATGATCCGTAGCTGCGTGCAGATCGCACCGGCCACGCCCTCGTAGCCGGCATGGGTCGTCGCCACCGGCTTCTCGACCACCGACAGGGCGCCGGCCCGCAGCGCGTTCATCGAGATGCGCAGCGACGAATCCTCGACCGAATCGGCGACCACGACGATCGGGGTCGGGAATTCGGCCATGATCCGGCGCGTCGTCTCAAGGCCGTCGATGCCCGGCAAGCGGATGTCCATCGAGATGACGTCCGGCCGCACCGTCCGGAGCTTGTCGAGGGCCTCCTCGCCGGAGGCGACGGCGGCGACGAGTTCGAGGCGGGGATCGCGGGAGACGATGTGGCGCAGCAGCTCGCGCACCACGAGGCTGTCCTCCACGAGCATCACGCGGACAGGGGTCATAGGAGCTGCCCGATCGTATCCAGGAGCTGGYGCTGGTCGAATTTCTGCTTGGTGAGGTAGGCGTCGGCGCCGAGATCGAGGCCCCGGGCGACGTCGGCCGCATCCCCGCGGGAGGTCATCAGGATCGTCGGCAGCCGGGCGAAGCGGGCATCGGCCCGCAGGGCCTGGAGCAGGCCGAACCCGTCGAGGCGCGGCATCTCGACGTCGGCGAGCACGAGGTCCACGGGCTCGATCTCGGCACGCAGCCGCTCGAGGGCGTCCTGCCCGTCGACGCACACGACCACGCGGTAGCCGGCGGCTTCCAAGATTCCCTTCTCCAACGTTCGGGTGGTGATCGAATCGTCGACGACCAGGATCGTCGCCCGCGCGGACGTCCGCGGCCCGGCGTGAGTCGTCGAACGTGGATCCGGCCCCATCGTTCCGGGCGCACCCTCCAGCGATCCGGCATTGACGCGTGCCGCGAGCCCCTCGGGGTCGAGCACCAGCACCGGCACATCGCCGTTCAGCACCGCCGTGCCGGCGATCAGGCCCGGATCGGCTCCGAAGGCCGGTGCGGGCAGGACGAGGAGCGGGCGGACATCGTGCAGGCGGTCGACGGAGAGGGCCAGGCGGCCCCGGCCCACCCGCAGAACCACGGCGGTCAGCATGCCGGGATCGGCCGGATCGGCGGCTTGGCCGAGGACGGCGGCGAGGTCAGTCACCGGATGGCTCGTCGCCGCATCCCCCTCGCCGAGCCGCAGGATCGTCCGGCCCATCGCCACCGGCAGCCCGGCGCGCGACAGGCGCAGCAGGCGCGCCACGGAGTCTCCCGGCAGCGCATAGGTGCGTCCTGCGGCTTCGACCAGCAGCAGGCTGCGCCGGGCCGCCGACAGCGGCAGGCTGAAGATCAGGGCGGTGCCGACCGGCTCGCGCGGTTCCAGGCGGACGCTGCCCATGAGCTGGCGGGCCGCGTCGGCGGCCACCGAGAGGCCGTAGCCCCGCCCCGCAAGGGTATCGATCGCCTCCGCGGTCGAGAAGCCGGGCTCGAACACGAGGCGCAGCAGCGTTTCCGAGTCGGCCGGAGTCCCGGGGGCGAGCAGCCCGCGCTCCCGGGCCGCGGCCTCGATCCGAGCGAGGTCCGGCCCCGGGCCGTCGTCGGAGACGGTGACCTGCAGGCGGGAGCCGCGCACCGAGACCTCCAGCCCCAGGACCAGGGCCTCCGGCTTGCCGGCGGCCCGCCGCACCTCCGGCGACTGCCAGCCGTGGCTGAGGGCGTTGCGCAGGGCGTGGAGCAGCGGATCCTTCAGGGCCTGGAGGGTGCCGCGCTCCACCGGCAGATCGAGGCCGTGCAGGTCGATATCGACCTCGCGGCCCTGCTCCCGGGCGGTCTCGCGGAGCGAGCGGGCGAGGGGGCCGAGGACCGTCTCCGCCGGAACGAGGGCGAGGCGCTCCGCGGCGGCGCGGACGCGGCCAGCGGCCCCCTCGACCGCGTTCGTCGCCGACGCCTGGCGCCGCGCGAGATCCGCCGCCTCGCGGGCGACGGTGCCGGCC
>NZ_JBFUGA010000088.1:0-25422 GCF_056403155.1 Methylobacterium sp. P3_A11 | reverse complement strand
CCGCGGGTTGCCCCGCCGGGCCTGTGGGTGGCGAGGAAGCGGGCGCGCAGGGTCCGCCCGAGGCCTCGGGGCGCCAGGGCCGCCGAGACGGCGGGCGTCGCCACCGCCCTCCCCGGCCGCCCGGGCGCGGACGCGACCCGGCACTCGGCCGGCGCCCAGCGGCGCACGATGGCGAGGGCCGTGCGCCGGCCGTAATCGCGGTAGTAGCGCCGCAGCAGGCTTGCCGCCGCGTCGGCGCCGTCGTCCAGGGTGGCGAAGGCGGTGTGGCCCTCCCCGTCGGCCCCGATCTCGCCGGGCCAGCGGGCGGACTTAATGCACCAGCCGTTGTTGAGCCGGACGCAGCGGGCGACGTAGGGCGAGTCCGCGGCCAGCGAGGCCGTGACCGCCAGCGCCCGCGGCATCAGCTGCGCGCCGGTCTGCGCGTGCCAGTTGGAGACGGAGCGGGTCGCGGGATCGAAGCGCGGCGGCTCCGCGTCCGGAGACGCGACTGCCGCCGCGGGGGGCGTGAGGGCGCGCAACACGGTCTCGGCCCCCGCCTCCGTGCGGGGGATCAGGCTCGTGAGCAGGACGAGGGCCTTCAGCAGCACGCGCACCGTCCTGCGCGGCGGCGCACCCTGTCCCGTGTTCCGGAGCCCGTCACGGATTCAGCACCTTGAGCGCCGCCGCGTGCAGCCGCAGATCGCCCGCCGCCACGATCCGGCCGCCGCCGGCGGCCGGGCCGCCATCCCAGGCCGTGACCCGCCCCCCGGCCCCCTCGACGATCGGGATCAGCGCGACGATGTCGTAGGGCTTGAGACCCGCCTCGACGACGAGGTCGATCTGGCCGGCCGCCAGCATGCAGTAGGCGTAGCAATCGGCGCCGTAGCGGGACATCCGGACCCGGTCTTCGAGCGCCCGGAAGCCCTCGGCCTCCGCGCCGGCCGCGAACAGCCGGGGATCCGTGGTCGCCAGGATCGCCTGGGCGAGATCTCCGCAGCGCCGGGTGAGCAGGGTCCGTTCCCCCGCAGGCGTGCGCAGGCGCGCGCTGGCCCCGTCGCCGGTAAAGCGCTCCGCGAGGTAGGGCTGGTGCATCATCCCGCGCACCGGCGCGCCGTTGCGGGTCAGCCCGATGAGCGTGCCCCAGGTTGGCAAGCCTCCGATAAAGGCGCGCGTGCCGTCGATCGGGTCGAGCACCCAGACGCATTCGGCGTCGGTGCGCTCGGACCCGAATTCCTCGCCGAGGATCCCGTGGCTCGGGAAGGTCTGGGCGATCATCGCGCGGAGCACGACCTCGGCCGCCCGGTCGGCCTCGGTGACCGGATCGAATGGGGCGCCCCCGCGGGCCTTGTCGTCCAAGCCGAACTGGGCGCGGAAGAACGGCAGGATCGCCTTCCCGGACGCGTCCGCGAGGTCGTCCATGAACCGCCCGAGTTCGACGACGCTCATCGATTCTCTTCCCTGTTCCGCCCGCAGGCCGTCCGGCCAACCGGCCGGTCCCGACGAAACCGGGGCGCGCCCCCGCCCGTCAAGCCCCCCTGGCTCATGCCACGGCCGGTGCCGGGTGGCCGGTCGCCCCCGATTCCGCGTCCGCGCCGCGGTCGGGCGCCGAACCGGCCGCGGCGTCCCCGGTCACGTCCACCTGCGCGGCCGCGAGCACCGCCTCGACGGCTTCGCGCAGCGAGCCCACCTGCCCGTCAGCCTCTGCCCCGCGCCGTGCGGCACCCACGAAACCGGTGGATTCGCTGGAATCGGTGTCCTGGGCGAGCCAGAGGCCGATCAGGATCGGCAGGCCCGGAACCCGGTCCCTCAGGCGCCGGATCAGCCGGCGCAGATGGGTCGGCTCACCGTCGAGCGCCAGGGAGACCACGCAGGCCATGCGCGCCGGACCCGGCTCGAAGCGCCCGATCCGTGCCGAGGCCGCCTCCGCGAAGGGCACGGCGCGGACGCCGAGCCCGCGCTTCTCGAGGATCTGCGCCAGGATGGCGGCGGCGGCCTCGTCCAGGAAGCCGCGCCCGGCGACGCACAGGACCGCGCCCGGGCGCGTCCAGGCCGCGGGCAGCGCCTCCGGGGGCGGCCCCACCGGCTCGGGGCTGCAGGCGCCCTCCGCCCCGTCGCCGGAGGCGCCCTCGACGGCATCGCTCCGATCCGCGAGATCGGCGATCAATTCGGCGAGTGCAGTCCGCATCGCCCCCTTCTGCTGCGCAGTCAGCACCCCCCGGGCCGCGTCGCGGGCGGCGAGTTCCAGCGCCTTGAGGACGACGTCGTCGTAGTAGGACGAAAGGGCGCATTGCTGCAGGATCAGCTCGGCATGACCCAGCACCTCCTCGGAATCGCCCGCCAGGATCCGCTGGTAGAAGTTCTGCACGGGCGTCAGCGCCGGCCTGTCCCCGAACAGCACGTCCAGGAATTCCAGGGGCTCGACGTGGCGGCCCAGCACCACGAGGCAGACGGTGAGCGGGGTCGAGAGCAGCAGGCCGACCGGCCCCCACAACCACGTCCAGAACAGGGCCGAGACGAGGATTGCGAAGGGCGAGAGCCCGGTCGACTGCCCGTAGAAGACCGGCTCGAACACCTGGCCGGTGAGCGGCTCCAGGATGACGAACAGGATCGCCACGGCGATCGTCATGTTCCAGCCGGGATCGACCGCGGCGGCCAGGGCCATCGGCAGCAGCGCCGACAGGACGGCCCCGAGATAGGGCACGAAGCGCATCAGGGCCGCGAAGATCGCCCAGAGCACCGGGTTCGGCACGCCGATCACGTACAGGCCGATGCCGATCACGATGCCGAAGGCGGCATTCAGGGCGAGCTGGACGACGAAGTAGCGGCTGAGTCGTCGGGCGGCGTCGTCCATCGCCACGGTGGTTCGGTGCAGGTCGCTCGATCCCGCGAGCCGGATCATGCGGTCGCGCAGATCCTCGCGCTGCATCAGTACGAACAGCAGAACGATGAAGACGATTCCGACCGTGGCGAGCGGATGCATCACCGGCGTCAGCACGGTCGATAGCATCTCCAGCGGACCCGGAGGCCGCGCGGTGATCTCGACCAGGACGGGCTGCGGCGCCGGCTGGGCCTGATCCGCGCTGGGCTGCGGTGGCGGGGCCGGCTGCTGCGGCTCGGCGCTGCCCGCCTCCTTGGCGCCGCCGTGGAGCGCGCGGCCGATATTGGCGACATACGCGGTGGCGTGCCCGACGGGCGAGTCGCGCAGTCCCTCGACCTTGTGCTCGATCGTCGCCCTGTAGCGGGGGATGTCGCCCGCGAGGTCGGCGGCCTGGATGCCGATCAGGGTCGCGAGCGCCGCCACGATGCCGACCGTCAGGAGCACGCTGACGGCGACCGCCGCGATCCGCGGCAGCCGCAGCCGCCGCAGGCGGTTCACCAGCGGCGTCAGCACGAAGGACAGCAGCAGCGCGATCGCGATCGGGATGAAGATCTCGCGGCCGAAATACAGGGCCGCGATGATGGTGGCGCCGACCACCACCGGCGATGCCATGGCGGCCCGCGGGGTTTCGGCCGCTGCCACGCGTGTCGGCGGCGGTGGGATCACGGGGTTTCCGCGGCGCGCCGCCGATTCGACCCCGACCGGGGTGCTCGTGCCCATTCCGTGTTCCGGGTTCCGAACGCTACGCGCGGGGCGCCGCCGGAGCGACGGCCGCCTCGCGAACGGGGAACGGCACGGGGACCGAAAACGATCCCGCGGACGTCACGGAGCCGTTACGCCCCCGCTACGCCGGCCCGGGCCACGTCGCCCGCATCCTTGAGTTCGGGCAGCGACCAGCAGAGCTGCATCACCCGCTTGGCCTGCGCCTCCGGCAGGACGCCGGCGGCGAGATCGGCAAACTTCGCCTCCAGCTGCGCGTCGGACATCGGCTTCTCGACGCTGCCGATGGCATGCTCGATGTGCCGGTGGAAGGTCCGTCCGTCGTTCAGCGTCACGGTCATGTCGACCTGCGCGGGATCGACGCCGGGGGTGATCACCGGGACGACCTTCTGGCGCAGCGCAACCACGCGCGGGTCGTTCACCGCCCGGTCGCTGAACTGCTTCTCGCCGCCCGCGCCCTCCACGAAGGCCACCGCGGCCGCGTGGTAGATGCTGAACTTGCCCTCTAGGCCGGTCTTCGGTGCGGTCTTGCCGGTCAGCTCCAGCACCAGCGGGTGGACCTTGAGGTCGACCCGGGCGATGTCCTCCGGCCTGACGTGGTCCGTGTCGCGGATCTGGATCGCGGCGTCGATCGTCGGATGCATGACGATACCGCAGGCGAAGGGCTTGTAGGTGTTGAGCTGCGCCTCGTAGCGGGTGCCGAGGCCCTCGGTGATCTCGGACCAGTCCTGCTTGGTGGAGATCGTGTTGGCCCAGCCGCGCTTGGCCTCGATCATGCCGTCCGACGAGGTGAAGCCCTTCCCAGCCAGGATCGCCGCAAACAGGCCGTTGGATGCGGCACGGCCGGGATTGAAGCTCTTGTTCATGGAGCCGAACGACTCGCGCAGGCCCACCGGCTGCGAAGCGGCGAGCCCCAGAGCGTAGACCATCTGCTGCTCGGTCAGCCCCATCAGCTTGCCCGCGGCGGCCGCCGCTCCGAACACCCCCGCGGTGCCGGTGATGTGCCAGCCGGCATCGTAGTGGTTCGGGTAGACGGCGTTGCCGATCCGGCACTCGGTCTCGATCCCGACCACCAGCGCGTCGAGGAAATCCTTGCCGGAGACCGGCTTCATCGCCGCGTAGGCCAGGATCGCCGACGCGACCGGGCCGGCCGGGTGGATGATCGTCTTCAGGTGGGTGTCGTCGAAGTCGAAGATGTGGCTCGATACGCCGTTGAGGAAGGCGGCGTTCATGATGTCGAAGCGCTCGGTCCGGCCGAACAGCCCGGCCTGCGGCGGCCCCGAGAACGGCTGCAGTGCCGAGACCGCCACGTCCACGGTCTCATGGTGGGAGCCACCGATCGCCACGCCGACCCAGTTGAGGAAGCTGCGCACGCCCTCGCGGCGGACGGGATCGGGCAGCGAGTCGTAGGACGAGCCGAGGATCCACCGKGCGAGGATCTTCGTGACGTGCGGCGGGGCCGCCTTCGCGGCCGGCTTCACGGCGTCCGCGGCCTGCCCGCCCTGCAGGGCGGGCGTCGCGAGGGCGAGGCCCGCGGCCCCGATGAGCGAGCGGCGATTCATCGACATGGCGTTCTCCCAGACAGGGCCGCCCGCGGCGGCTCCGGTTGGCCGACATGATAATGAATTCAGTCACCGCGCGTCAGCCCGCGGGTTTCACCCTGCCGGCTCTGACACCGGCTCACACCACCACGGGCAGCGCCTCCTGCTCGCCCACCGAGAAGACCCGCCGGTAGCGGGCGACCTCGTCGGCCGGTCCCTGCGCCTTGGTGGGATTGTCGGAGAGCTTCACGGTTGGCCGGCCGTCGGCTTCGGTAACCTTGCAGACGATGGAGACCGGATCGAGCTTACCGTCCGGCAGGAGGCCACGGAAATCGTTGGTGAGCAGCGTGCCCCAGCCGTAGCCGATACGCATGCGCCCGTGGAACCGGGCATGGATGCGCTCGATCTCGTCGATGTCGAGCCCGTCGGAGAAGATCGCGAGCTTGTCCCGGGGGTCGCATCCGCGCGCCTGCCAGAAGCGGATCACCTCCTCGCCGCCCTCGATCGGATCCTTCGAGTCGATGCGGATCCCGGTCCAGTCGCTCACCCAGTCTGGCGCGTTCGCCAGGAACCCGGTGGTGCCGTAGGTGTCGGGCAGGATCACCAGCAGGTTGCCGCCGTAATCCTCCTGCCAGTCGGCGAGCACGGCGTAGGGCGCGGCGGCGAGCGCCGCGTCGTCCTCGGCCAGCGCCGCGTAGACCATCGGCAGTTCGTGGGCGTTCGTGCCCACCGGCTCGACCTCCTGCCGGGCAGCGATCAGGCAGTTCGAGGTGCCGAGGAACGCGCCGCCGAGGCCCTCCGCCATGGCCTGCACGCACCAGTCCTGCCACAGGAAGCCGTGTCGGCGGCGCGTGCCGAAATCCGCCACCGACAGGTCCGGCAGCTTCTGCAGTCGCTCGATCTTCTCCCAGACCCGTGTCATGGCCCGGGCGTAGAGCACCTGCAGGTCGAGCTTGCCGAGGCCCCGCAGCACGGCGCGCGCCCGCAACTCGTTGAGGATCGCCAGAGCCGGGACCTCCCACATGGTGGTCTCGATCCAGCGCCCGTGGAAGGTCAGCTCGTACTGGCCGTCATGGACGGCGAGTTCGTACTCCGGGAGCTGGAAGCCCTCGAACCAGCTCACGAATTCCGGGCCGAGGATGCGTCCCTGGCCGCGGAAGACGTTGCCGCGCAGCCACGTGATCTCGCCCTTGCTCAGGCGCAGGCTGCGGGCATGGTCGAGCTGCTCCCGGAGCAGCCCGGCATCCACCTCGTCGGCGATGCGGATGCGCCGTGTGCGGTTGGTGATGCCGAAGGTGGTCTGGATGTCGGGGTGCCGGCGCAGGATCGTCTGCGCCATCAGCAGCTTGTAGAAATCGGTATCGAGCAGCGACCGCACGATCGGGTCGATGCGGAAGCTGTGATCGTAGACCCGCTTCGCCAGATCGAGCATTCTCTTCGCACTCTGTCGCGCTTCGAAGGCGCAGAGCGCATGCCGAACCTGCGCCCGTCAAGAAGACGGGCGGCCTCCTGCCGGAGACCGCCCGCGCAACCTGTGCTGCCTGAAACCGAGCCCTCAGGCGAGATCGACCTTCTTGGTTTCGGTCTTGGGGCTCTCGCCGGTGAGCGAGGCCTTCACGTAGCCGTAGAGGTGCAGCATCGTGCTGTTCGGGCTGTCCCAGTACTCGCCCTTCTCCGGATGGACGCGGATCAGCGCGACCTCGGGATCGTTCTTGCCGTTCGGGAACCAGGTCTTCAGGCTCTCATTCCACTTCGCGTCGATGATCGCTTGATCACGGACGATCTCGGCCTTGCCGGCCACCGAGACGTAGTTCTGGCTCGACGGGTCGGAATAGGCGAGGTTGATCTGGTTGTCCCGGCTGATCTCCGCCGTCTTGGGCGAGTGCAGCTTGGTGAAGAACCACAGGTCGCCGTTCTCGTCGGCGTCGTTGTTCCACATCGGGCGGCTGTTGAGCGTGCCGTCGGAATCGACGGTGGTCATCATGGCGATCTTCACGTCCTTGATGAGCTCGAACAGCTTCTTCGCGCCCGCGTGGTCGCGGTGGTTGCCCTGATGCATGAAAGTGGTCTCCTACGCGTCGTGTCGGTCCCGGCGGGGTCTCCGGAGGGGTGCCCTGCCTGAAGGCTGCCCCGACAACGGATCAGTCTCCCGTTGGTTCAGCTTGCCCGCGCGGCGAGGAGGTTCGGATGACGCGTCTTCGGGTGATCGGCCGCGCAGCGGCCTTCCTGATGCTGGCCGGGTCCGGCCTCCGCGTGCTGCCGGCCGCCGCCGAGGTGCGCTTCGGCCCGGGCGTGCGCATCGGCGGCCATGACTTCTCGAACCGGCGCACCGGCAGCGTCCATGTCGAGCGCGTGAAGCGCCTGCGCGGCCCGCTCGGCTGCCGCCGCCTGCGCCACGGAGTTTACAGGCGCGGCGACGGGAGCGTGGTGCGCGGCCCCATGGAGGAATGCAACCTCATTGCCCGCCCGCATTGACGCGAACCGGCTGGCCGCCCGGCGGGGACGACCGCAGGGACGTCGGTGCTCGGCGCGATGAGCGATTGCAGGGCCGGGGTCTGGTGTTCTCGGCCCGCTCGGTTACATGCACTGGCATACCTGTTTGCCCGCTGGAGGACATCTTGGCGATCACCCGCGACGACGTGCTGAAGGCGCTCGCCAGCGTCACCGTCGATGCCGCCGGCACCACCCTGCCGGGCTCCGGCCGGCTGTCCCAGGTCGTGGTCGATCCGAACAGCCGCGTGATGTTCTCGATCCTGGTCGATCCCAGCGAGGCCGAGCGCTTCGAGCCGGTGCGGCGGCAGGCGGAGGGCCGGGTCCTGCAGATGCCGGGCGTTTCGGGGGTGTTCGCGAGCCTCACCTCCGAGCGAGATCAGAGCCATCCGGCCCAGAGCAGCGCCGCCCCGCGGCCCGTGACGCCGCCGCCGGTCGCGCCACCGCGGCCCGGCGCGCCGCCGAACCAGGGGCCGCAGATCGCGGGCGTGCGCCACATCGTGGCGGTCGCCTCCGGCAAGGGCGGCGTCGGCAAGTCCACCACCGCCTGCAACCTCGCCCTGGCGCTCCAGGCGCAGGGGCTGAAGGTCGGCCTCCTCGACGCCGACATCTACGGCCCGTCCGTGCCGAAGCTGTTCGGCCTCTCGGGCAAGCCGAATGTCGTCGACAACAAGGCCATGGAGCCGATGGTCGGCTACGGGCTCAAGGTCATGTCGATCGGCTTCCTGATCGAGCCCGAGACGGCGATGATCTGGCGCGGGCCGATGGTGCAGTCGGCCATCACCCAGATGCTGCGCGACGTGCTCTGGGGCGAGCTCGACGTGCTGCTCGTCGACATGCCCCCCGGCACCGGCGACGCCCAGCTCACCATGGCGCAGGCGACGCCGCTCTCGGGCGCCGTGATCGTCTCGACGCCCCAGGACCTCGCGCTGATCGACGCGCGGCGCGGCGTGACCATGTTCAAGAAGGTCGCGGTGCCGATCCTCGGCGTGATCGAGAACATGGCGACCTTCGTCTGCCCGAATTGCGGCCACGCCTCCCACATCTTCGGGCATGGCGGTGCGCGCATCGAGGCGCAGCGCCTCGGCGTGCCGTTCCTCGGCGAGGTGCCCCTCGACATGACCATCCGGGAGACCTCGGATGCCGGCCGGCCGGTGGTGGCCACCGACCCGGACGGGCCGCACGCCAAGGTCTACCGGGAGATCGCCGCTCAGCTCTGGGCGAACCTGTCCGGCGCGCCGGCCGGGCGCACGGCCCCGAAGATCGTTTTCGAGTGAGGCGATGGCGCCGCCCGTCCTGGGCCTGATCCTGGCCGGCGGACGGGCGCGGCGCATGGGCGGCGGCGACAAGCCGCTGCTGCGGCTCGGGGGGCGGACGCTGCTGGAGCGGGTGGTCGAACGGCTCGGGCCGCAATGCGGCGCGGGGCTGGCGCTCAGCGCCAACGGCGACCCGGCGCGGTTCTCCGGGTTTCCCGGGCCGGTGCTGCCGGACCCCGTTCCGGATCAGCCGGGACCGCTCGCCGGCATCCTCGCCGGGCTGGAGCACGCGGCGGCGCAGGGCATCGCGCGGATGGTGAGCGTGTCGGGCGACGCGCCGTTCCTGCCTGAGGATCTGGTGGCCCGGCTGCTCGGAGCCGCTCCGGACGACGGCATCGCTCTGGCAGCGTCAGGGGCACGCCAGCACTACACGATCGCCCTCTGGCCGACGGCCCTGCGGGACGATCTGCGGGCTTTTCTGGAGCGGGGCGAGCGGCGCGTTGGCGGCTTCATCGCGCGGCACGGGGCCGCGACGGCAACGTGGCCGGTCGAACCGGTGGACCCATTCCTCAACATCAATTCGCCGGAGGATCTGGCGGCGGCGGAATCAGGCCGCCCGTAAGGCTACGGGCGGCCCGTTCTCAGACCCGCTTCAGGCGGCGCCGACGGTCGCCTTCACGATCTTGTCCGGCGAGCGCGGCGGCTCGCCCTTGTTGATCGTGTCGACCACGTCCATGCCTTCCACGACCTTGCCCCACACCGTGTACTGCTTGTCGAGGAAGCGGGCGTCGTCGAAGCAGATGAAGAACTGCGAGTTCGCCGAGTGCGGGAAGTTGGTCCGCGCCATGGAGCAGGTGCCGCGCACGTGCGGCTCGGCGTTGAACTCGGCCTTCAGGTCCGGCAGGTCCGAGCCGCCCGAGCCGGTGCCCGTCGGGTCGCCCGTCTGGGCCATGAACCCGTCGATCACCCGGTGGAACGGCACGCCGTCGTAGAAGCCCTGGGCGGCGAGCGTCTTGATCCGCTCGACGTGGCCCGGGGCGAGGTCGGGACGCAGCGCGATCACGACGCGGCCCTTGGTGGTCTCCAGTACGATGGTCTCGTTGTCGGCCATATGTCTTTCCTTCCGGTTGGGGAGAACTGTATCGGCGCGCGCCGGATCCGGCCAGCGCCCTGAGGGGATCGCCGGCGGTCAGGCCGGCGGGCGGTAGACGAAGCGGAGCGCCACAGGCCGGCCCGCGATCGCCCGGCCGAGGCCCGGCGTGATGTGGACCGGGGTGCAGCGCGCCAGGGCGTCGAGGGTCCCGCGCACCAGGGTCGTCCGCTGATCGCCCGCGACGCCGGCGGCGTAGGTGACGCGCGGCGGCCCGATCAGGCTGCCGTCACGCTTGAGCGCGAGCCGCAGGGTGATCTCGAAGGCGTCGGCCCCGCCGCTGGGGCGGTCGAGCCCGACCGGCGCCTGCCAGCAGGCGGCGAGCGCCGGATAGAGTTCGGCCAAAGTGTCGGCAGGCCGCGTCGCCATCCGCGACACCGGCACCGCGATCGTGGCGCGCAGGGTCTGCGGCAGGCTCAACGGATAGCCGCCCCCCGGCTCGTACGCGTAGCCGTAGAAGGGCACATCGTAGGCCGCCGCCGCCGCCGGGATCAGGCTCAGCAGCAGGATCGAGGCGGCGCGCCGGCCGTGCATGCGGCCGCTACTTGGCCTTATCGGCGAGGGTCATGCTGACGATCTTGTCGGGATCCTGCACGGCACCGCCCGGCGCACCGGGCGCGGCCTTCTTGATCTTGTCGAGCACGTCGAGCCCGTCCGTGACGTTGCCGACGATCGTGTACTGGCCGTTGAGGAACGGCGCGTCTCCCAGGCAGATGAAGAACTGCGAGTTCGCCGAGTTCGGGTCCTGCGAGCGGGCCATGCCCACCGTGCCGCGGCGGAACTGCGCGGTCTGCGAGAACTCCGCCGGGATGTTCGGCAGGCTGGAGCCGCCGGTGCCGTTGCCCTTCGGGTCGCCGGTCTGGGCCATGAAGCCGTCGATGACGCGGTGGAACTTCAGGCCGTTGTAGAAGCCCTGGGAGACCAGCGTCTTGATCTGCTTGACGTGCCTGGGCGCCAGGTCCGGTCGCAGCTCGACGGTGATCCGGCCGTCCTTGGTCTGGAGATAGACGGTGTTGGCGTCGGCGGCCCAGGCCGCGTTGGCGGTGCCCAGCGTGAGGGCGAGCGCGAGGAGGGCGTGGCGTCGGTTCATAGGACCTTCCAGTCTCAGGAATGGGCGGCGAAGCGCTGCCGGAGGCGCGCGGCCACGGCGGCGGGCACGAAGGGCGAGACATCCCCGCCCATGCCGGCGATCTGGCGCACCAGCGTCGCGGTGATCGGGCGGACCTGAATCGACGCCGGCAGGAACACGGTCTGCACCTCCGGCGCCATGGCGCCGTTCATGCCCGCGAGCTGCATCTCGTAATCGAGGTCGGTGCCGTCGCGCAGGCCGCGGATGAACAGCGCGGCACCGCTGCGCCGGGCGGCCGAGACGGCGAGATCGTTGAAGGTGACGATCTCCAGCGTCGCGCCCTCGGCCTGGGCCACCGGCCCGCAGGTCTCGGTGAGGAGCGCCGCCCGCTCCTCGGCGGAGAACAGAGGCGCCTTGCCGGGATGCACGCCGATGGCGATCACGAGGCGGTCCACCAGCCGACAGGCTTGGCGGACCACGTCGAGATGGCCGTTCGTGACCGGATCGAAGGAGCCGGCATAGAGGGCGGTGCGGGTCATCGCGACCCGACCTAGAGCATTTTCGCGCCGGACGGAACCTGGGGCGGAAGCGGGGCCATGGTGAGCCGCTGGCGCGGCGCTCTTTGCGCTGGATCCCGGATCAGGTTCCGCTGATGCTCCACCTGTCCGGGAAAGGGCGCGCTCGAGAATGAAACGCTACCCTTTCCCGGGCGCATGTAGCGACAGCGGAATGCGACCCGGGACCCAGCGCAGGACTCCGCTGCGCATCTGCGCCGACGCGAGCGCGGCCTCAGGCCTCCTCGCCTCCCTCTGCACCGGCTTCGGCGCCCTCGTCCTCGCCCTCGATGTGCTCCACCGAGACAACCTTCTCGTCCTTGGCGGTGTTGAACACCGTCACGCCCTGCGAGGCGCGGCCGACGATCCGGATGTCGTCCACCGGCACGCGGATCAACTGGCCGCCATCGGTGACCAGCATGATCTGGTCGGAGGCCTCCACGGGGAAGGATGCCACGAGGCTGCCGTTGCGGGCGTTGACCCGCATCGCCGTGATGCCCTTTCCGCCGCGTCCCGAGGTCCGGTACTCGAACGACGAGGAGCGCTTGCCGAAGCCCCGCTCCGACAGGGTGAGCACGTACTGCTCGGCGCCCCCCATCTCGTTGTAGCGGTCGAGCGAGATCGCCGCGGCCTCGGCGCCGTCCTCGGCCTCCGCCTCGACACCGTCCTCCGCCTCGCCTGTGACGGCGCGGCGCATCTTCAGGTAGCCGGCCCGCTCCTCGGCGGTGGCGTCGAAGGCGTTCAGGATGGTCATCGAGATGACCCGGTCGTCCTTCGCCAGCAGGATGCCGCGCACGCCGGTGGAATCGCGGCCCTTGAAGACGCGCACGTCCTCGACGGGGAAGCGGATGCACTGGCCCATCGCTGTCGTGAGCAGCACGTTCTGGTCCGGCCGGCAGATCTCGACATGGACGATGTGGTCGCCCGGATCGAGCTTCATGGCGATCTTGCCGTTGCGGTTCACCGTGGTGAAGTCCGACAGCTTGTTGCGCCGGACGTTACCGCTCGCGGTCGCGAACATCACGTCCAGCGTCTCCCAGGACGCCTCGTCCTCGGGCAGCGGCATGATCGTGGTGATGCGCTCGGAGGTGTCCTGCAGCTGCAGGATGTTGACCAGCGCCTTGCCGCGGGCGTTCGGGGCGGCCATGGGCAGGCGCCAGACCTTCTCCTTGTAGGCCTGGCCCTGGCTGGAGAAGAACAGCACCGGCGTGTGGGTGTTGGCCACGAACAGGCGGGTGACGAAATCCTCGTCGCGGGTCGCCATGCCGGAGCGGCCCTTCCCGCCTCGGCGCTGTGCCCGGTAGGTCGAGAGCGGCACGCGCTTGACGTAGCCGGCATGGGACACGGTCACCACCATGTCCTCGCGGGCGATCAGATCCTCGTCCTCGACGCTGCCGTCGAAATCGACGATCTCGGTCCGGCGCGGGGTGGCGAAGAGCGCGCGCACCTCGGCCAGCTCGGTCTTGACGATCGCCTGGATGCGGACGCGCGAGCGCAGAATGTCGAGGTAGTCGGCGATCTCGTCGGCGAGTGTCTTCAACTCGTCGCCGACCTCGTCGCGGCCGAGAGCCGTGAGGCGCTGCAGGCGTAGGTCGAGGATGGCGCGGGCCTGGGTCTCGGACAGGCGGTAGGTCCCGTCCTCAGCGACCCGGTGGCGCGGGTCGTCCACCAGGGCGATCAGCGGCGCGATGTCGTAGGCTGGCCAGTCGCGGTCCATCAGGGCCTCGCGGGCCGTGTTCGGGTCCGGCGAGGTGCGGATCAGCCGGATCACCTCGTCGATGTTGGCGACCGCGATGGCCAGACCGCACAAGACGTGGGCGCGCTCGCGGGCCTTGCCGAGCAGGAACTTGGTGCGCCGGGAGACGACCTCCTCGCGGAAATCCACGAAGGCCTGGAGGAGGTCCTTCAGGTTCATCAGTTCGGGGCGGCCGCCGTTCAGCGCCACCATGTTGCAGCCGAAGGAGGATTGCAGCGGCGTGAACCGGTAGAGCTGGTTCAGCACGACGTCCGCCATGGCGTCGCGCTTGATCTCGACGACGATGCGCATGCCGGAGCGATCGGATTCGTCACGCAGGTCCGAGATGCCCTCGACCCGCTTCTCCTTCACCAGCTCGGCGATCTTCTCGACCAGCGTCGCCTTGTTCACCTGATAGGGGATCTCGGTGAAGATCAGCGCCTCGCGCTCCTTGCGTAGCTCCTCGACATGCGACTTGGCCCGCATGATCACCGAGCCGCGCCCGGTCGCGTAGGCCTGCCGGGTGCCGGCGCGGCCGAGGATCATGCCGCCGGTGGGGAAATCCGGGCCGGGCACGATCTCGGTGAGCTGCTCGATGGTCAGCCCCGGCTCGTCGATCAGCGCCACGCAGGCGTCGATCAGCTCGCCCAGATTGTGGGGCGGGATGTTGGTCGCCATGCCGACCGCGATGCCGCCGGCGCCATTGGCTAGCAGGTTCGGGAACCGAGCCGGGAGGACTTTGGGCTCCTCCCGCGATTCGTCGTAGTTCGGCTGGAAATCAACGGTGTTCTTGTCGATGTCGGAGAGCAGCGCGGTGGCGGGCTTGGCGAGCCGCGATTCGGTGTAGCGCATGGCGGCCGGCGGATCGCCGTCCACCGAGCCGAAATTGCCCTGCCCGTCGATGAGCATCAGGCGCATGGAGAAGTCCTGCGCCATCCGCACCAGGGCGTCGTAGATCGATTGGTCGCCGTGCGGGTGGTAGAGGCCGATCACGTCGCCGACGATGCGCGCCGACTTCACGTATTTCCGCTCGGGCAGGTGCCCGGATTCGAAGGCGGAGTAGAGGATGCGCCGGTGCACCGGCTTCAGCCCGTCGCGGGCATCGGGAAGCGCCCGGCTCACGATCACGCTCATGGCGTAATCGAGGTAGGAGCGGCGCATCTCGTCGGTGATGGAGACGGGGCGGATGTCGCTGGCGGACGGGGCGGCGCCAGTCGGATCGTTCTCGGCCAAGTCGATTTCCGTTCTGAGGCCCGGACGGGCGGTGCTCGCGGCGGCCACGTGACGCAGGGTGCGCCCGGACGGCCTTGCGGAAGAGCAGTGATATCAGACGGTTAAATAAGGTTTTCCAAGGCCGCCCGCAAGGTCGCGTCCCGGCCCGCTCGGGGGTCGGGACGCAGGTCAATTCGCTCAGTAGAACGTGAGGTGGCGGTGGCCCACGGCACGGCCGCGGAACGCGTGGTGCCGGTAGCCGTGGTGCCGGTAGCCGTGATGCCGGTAGCCGTAGTGGCGACGGTATCCGTAGTGGCGGCGCCAATGGTGGCGACGATGCCAGTGATGCCGGTGATGCCAATGCCGATGCCAGTGATGGCGCCGATGCCAGTGGCGCCGGTAGTGCCAACGGGCCTGCTGCACCGCGGGTGCGGGCGCCGTAGCCTCGGCTGTCGCCGGGACCGGAAGGGGTGCCGCGCGCGCGGGCGCGCTCGCCAAGCCGCCGAGCAGCGCGGCGAGAAGGACCAGGATTGGCCAGGGTCGCATCGTTTCTCTCCCGTGTGAGCACCCGTCCGAGTCCAGCGGAACCGGGCCGGCGCGCCTCGCGCGCCACCGCCAGAAACCGCCAAGGTCGGCAAACGGTTCGATCCGTCCTGACTGCGCAGACGCACGACCCTTGCGCGCGGTTAAGGAACACCCAGTTTCCGCTCAGCCTGTCCGGGCGGCTCCCCGCCCTGCCCCTCGACGAGTCGCGTAAGATCCCCATGGCGTTCGCGTTGTCAGACTCCCTTCGAGCCCTCCTGCCGCGCCGCTTCCGGGACCGCCATCCGCGGGTCGCCGTGGTCCGGCTCTCCGGCACGATCGGGGCGGTGTCGCCGTTTCGCCCTGGCCTCTCGATCGGCGGCGTGGCCGGCAGCCTCGAGCGCGCCTTCGGGATGCCGGGGGCCAAGGCGGTGGCCCTCGTGATCAACTCGCCCGGCGGCGCGCCCGCGCAGTCGCACCTGATCCATCGGCGCATCCGGGCGCTGGCCGAGGAGAAGGGACTGCCGGTGATCGCCTTCGTGGAAGATGTCGCGGCCTCCGGCGGCTACATGATCGCCTGCGCGGCCGACGAGATCGTCGCCGATCCGACCTCGATCGTCGGGTCGATCGGGGTGGTCTCGGCCGGGTTCGGCTTCCACGGCCTGCTGGAGAAGCTCGGCGTCGAGCGCCGCGTCCACACGCAGGGCGAGGCGAAGTCGATGCTCGATCCGTTCCGCCCGGAGGATCCCGCCGACGTGGAGCGCCTGAAGCGCCTTCAGGCCGACGTCCAGGACCTATTCACCAGCCTCGTCACAACTCGGCGCCCGAAGCTGGACCGCACCGAGAACCTGTTCACCGGCGCGGTCTGGACCGGGCGCCAGGCCCTGCCCCTCGGCCTCGTCGATGCCCTGGGCGACGTGCGGACCGTGATGCGGGCACGTTTCGGCGAGAAGGTCGACCTGCGGCTCGTGGCCGAGGCCCGGGGCGGCCTGCTCTCCCGCCTGCTGCGGCGCGGAGGCGCCCCGGGCGGAATCGAGGCCGGGATCGGGCTCGCCGAGGGGGCCGCGRCCGCCTTCGAGGAACGCGCGGCCTTCGCCCGATACGGGCTCTGACCGCACCGCGCCGTCCGCCTCAGACAGCGACCTGTGCGAGGACGTTCTCGATCTCGCTTCCTAGGTCGGCCGCCACGGCGTCCACGGTCTGCGCCGCTTCGGTGACGGTCGAGCGCCATCCGGGCCGAGCGCCGGGCGGCGCCCGACACGGTGGTGAGGCCGCTGGCGATGGCCTCGGTTGCGCCGCACGAAGCTGAACACCGTGGCGAACCCGCCGGAACAGGCGACCGCGTCATCCACCACGCCCGCTTCGGCGAAGCCGGACAGGTTCGGCGTGATCACCCGCGCGACGCGCGTCCCGGCGAGATGCGCCTTCGCACCGTCCATGCGGGCCGCCAGGACGAGCGCCAGGGTCCGCAGATTGCGCTCGCCGTCGGCGCACTGCCGCGCCTCCCTATGCGACAACGTCTGCCGTGACACGGTGATCCAGATGGCGCCGGCGGTGCGCGAGGCCGCCAGCATCGCAAGCAGGATCACCTTCGTGGACAGTGTCGCCGCGCGACGTGAGTCAGGACGTCTGGGTATATAGTGGTGTCCGTACGTATTGATCGTACGGACACTGTGAGAGGACACTGAAGGAGCCGTCAAAACTCGCTACAAAGGCGAAGTGCTGTCTGCGGCCTCAATCCTTCCCTGCACGACGCGCGGAGACGCGCGCCAGAGCGGCGAGGTCCTTCTCGCCGTCGCCGTGGCTGATCGCCTCGATGAGGCCGTCGCGCAGGACGCTGGCGAAGGGCATCGGCACGCCGGCATTCTCCGCCGCCTGGAGGGCGAGCCGGACGTCCTTGGCGCCGAGCTTGAGGATGAAGCCCGGCGGCTCGTAGCGGTTCTCGGCGATCGAGGCGCCGTAGCCCTTGTAGACCGGTGAGGCGAAGAGCGTGTTGGTCATCAGGTCGAGGAAGTCGGCCCCCGGAACCCCGTGGCCTTCCGTGAGGGCGCAGGCCTCCGCCATGGCCTCGATGGCGGAGATCAACATGAAGTTGCCGGCGAGTTTGACGGCGTTCGCCCGTGTCGGGTCATCGCCGAAGCGCCAGGTCCTGGCGCCCATGGCGTCGAGGAGGGGCGACGCGCGGTCGATCAGGGCCGGCTCGCCCGCGGCCACGATGTTGAGCTTGCCGGCCTCCGCCACGTCCGGGCGTCCGAAGACCGGCGCCGAGATGTAGGGGACCCCCGCCCGCCCGTGCACGGCGGCGAGCTGGCCGGCCAGCGCCACCGAGACGGTGCTCATGCCGATATGCAGGCCCGGGCGCTCCGGCCGGTCGAGCAGGCCGCCCGCCACGATCACGGCTTCGAGGGCCGCGTCGTCGGCCAGCATGGTGATCACCACCTCGCCCGCGAAGGCCTCCGCGGCGCTCCCCACCGGGGTGACGCCTGCGATGCCCTGGGCGGCCTCCGGCGTGCGGTTCCAGGCCCGGACCCGGTGGCCGGCCCGCGCGAGGCTCGCCGCCATGCCGCGGCCCATCCGCCCCATCCCGATGAATCCGACGTCCATGGTGTGCTCCTCGGCGCGATCCCTCGTCTGCCAACCTGGGCAGGCCCGGCTGTCGGTCAACAGCGCCCGGCCGGATTTGCGCCGATCGCCGGGCGTGGCAAGGTCGGCGCCATGCTGCGCAACCGCATCACCGACATCCTCGGCCTGCGGGTCGGTCACGCGAGCGACCTGAAGATCGCCAGCGGCGTCACGGCGATCCTGTTCGACGCGCCGGTGGTCGCCGCCGTGGACGTGCGCGGGGGCGGCCCGGGAACCCGCGAGACCGACCTGCTCGATCCCGAGCGCACGGTCGAGCGGATCGACGCGCTGGTGCTGTCGGGCGGTTCGGCCTTCGGTCTCGATGCGGCCGCCGGCGTGACGGCGTGGCTCGCCGAGGCCGGTCGGGGTTTCCCGGTGGGCGCGATGCGCGTCCCGATCGTGCCCGGCGCGATCCTGTTCGATCTCCTGAACGGGGGCGACAAGGCGTGGGGCCGCTATCCGCCCTATCGGGAACTCGGCTTCCAGGCCGCCGCGGCCGCGGCGGCGGACTTCGCCCTGGGCTCCGTGGGCGCCGGGACCGGGGCGCGCACGGGCCGGCTGAAGGGCGGGATCGGCTCCGCCTCGGCCGCGGTGCCGGGGACCGGTTTCCGGGTCGGTGCGCTGGCAGCCGTGAACGCCTTCGGCAATGCCACGGTCGGCGACGGACCGCATTTCTGGGCCGCGCCGTTCGAGGAGGGCGCCGAGTTCGGCGGCCTGGGCTTCCCGGATCGGGTGCCGCCGCAGGCCCTCGCCTTCCCCGCGCGCGCCCTGCCCGGCTCCGCCACGACGCTCGCCGTGGTGGCGACCGATGCGGTGCTGACCAAGGCCCAGTGCCGGCGCCTCGCGGTGGCGGCCCAGGACGGCCTGGCCCGCGCCCTCGTGCCGGCGCACACGCCCCTCGACGGCGATCTCGTCTTCGCGGCGGCCACCGGCGCCGTGGCGGTCGACGACCCGGTGGTGGACGTCGCGCGCCTCGGCGATGCGGCGGCATGCGTGCTGGCCCGCGCCATCGCTCGCGGGGTGTTCTGCGCCCGGACTCTGCCGGATCGCGCGGTCGCTCCGCCGCTATCTTGGACGGGCCTGCCGCCGGCCTGGATCGACGTGTTCGGCGCCTGACCGTCCGCGCGGAACGAAGTTCCGGAGACGGTGTTACCGGGCGCGGCCGAAGGCCGTGTCGCGGTTCGGACCTTCCCGGGCGGCGGCCTGTTTCAATCGGGAGGGATCCTCATGAGAATGACCGGCCTGATCGTCGCCGCGTCCGTCGCGCTGTTTGCCGGCGGAGCCCAGGCGATGCCCGTGACGCCCCTGACCGGCGGCGAGGCCTCGATCACCCTCGTGCGCGGCGGCTGCGGGTTCGGCGCGCATCGCGGACCCTATGGCGGCTGCCGCCTGAATCGCGGCCCGCGGGGCGCCATGCGCCGGGCGGTYACCGGCGCCCCCGGCGGCTGCCCGCCCGGCCTGTATCGCGGCCCGCGCGGCTACTGCCACCGCTGACACGATGCGACGCCGCCCGGTTCGACGGGCGGCGTCCGTCGCCGGAGCCGCGCCCTTCGAGGAGGCGTGTCAGATCTCCGCCCGGGCATCCTCGATCAGCTGCGCCAGCCCGGCATCGACCTCCTCGGCCAGCATTCTGCGCTCGGCATCGGTGAGATCCTTGGCCCAGGCGCCGCCGCCGAACCCCTCCGTGCAGCGCGCCCGCTCGGAGGCGATGTAGGCCTCGGTCTCGGCCGGCCGCGTCTTCATGGCGTGAACGAGGCCGAACCACGCCGCCCGCTCCACCACGGCGAGCCGTGCCCGCAGGCGGATCGCCACCGCCTTGTCCGGATCGATCCCGTTCTCGCTCATGGTCTGTCCCCTTCATCCTGCTTCGAGAGCTGCGCGATCAGGCCCTGAAGCTGTCCCGGCACCGGCTCGCTCGCCGAACGCGCGTAGAGCACGCGCAGTTGCCGCCCGATCTCCGCGAGGCTCATGGAGCCCTTGGCGATCACCCGGTCGGCTTGCCGGTTCAGGCTCTCCTTCTCGGCGGTGGTGATCTCCTTGGCGGTGAGAACCACCACCGGCACGTCGCCGTCGGGCCTCGCACGCAGCGCCCGCAGGAAGCCGAACCCGTCCATCTCGGGCATCATCAGGTCGAGGAGGATCAGGCTCGGCCGCGCCTGGCTGACCCGCTCCAGGGCGATCCGGCCGTTCTCCGCCTCGTCGACGGTCCAGCCCTCTCGGCCCAGCGACCGACGCAGGCGCTCGCGGGCATCCGCGTCGTCATCGACCACGAGGACGCGCGCCTCGTCCGGCGCCTCCGGCCGGTAGCGCTCCATCAGACCCTTGAGGCGATCCCAGTCGATCGGCTTGACGAAGTAGTCGGTGGCGCCGAGCGCCTGGCCGAGGCCCTGCTCGGCCACCACCGAGGTCATGATCACCGGCGTCCCGGCCAGCTCGGGATCGTTGCGCACCGCGTGCAGCACCGCCCAGCCGTCCATCCGCGGCATCTCGACGTCGAGCAGGATCGCCCGCGGCCGCAGCGCCCGGGCGAGCGTCAGGCCGGCGCGCCCGTCATTGGCGGTGCGGACGTGGAAGCCCTCCCGTTCCAGGAAGCGCTGGAGCAGCTCCCGGGCGGCCGGATCGTCGTCGACCAGCAGCACCGTCTCGTGCTCCTCGTGCGGCTCCACCGGGGTGTGGGGCTCGGCCTCGGTCGGCGGCGCATCCTCGGGCTGCAGAATCGCGGGCAGGCGGATCGTGAAGGTCGCCCCCGCCCCCGGTGTGCTCGCGACGCTGATGTCGCCGCCCATCGTCCGGCAGAACGCGCGGGTGATGGCGAGCCCGAGACCCGTGCCGCCGAACTGTCGCGTGGTCGAGTCGTCGGCCTGGACGAAGCGCTCGAACAGGCGCCCGATCTGTTCCTCGCTCAGGCCGATGCCCGTGTCGCTCACCGCGAAGGACAGCCAGTCCGCCCCCGACTCCCGGTGACGGCGCACCGTCAGGGTGATGGTCCCCGTCTCGGTGAACTTGGCGGCGTTGCCGATCAGGTTCAGGAGGCACTGGCGGATCTTGGTCTGGTCCTGGTGCATGGAGCCGAGGTCGGCGCCGTCCCCCGCGCCCGTATCGAGCACGAAGCGGTTGCCCTTCTTCTCCACCAGGGAGCCGGTGGAGTCGGAGACGTCCCGGAGCAGCTCCGTCACCGGGAAGGTCTCGGCAGAGGCGGTCATGCGGCCGGCCTCGATCTTCGAGATATCGAGGACGTCGTTGATCAGCGACAGCAGGTGGCGCGCGGCCGCCTCGATCTTGCGCAGGTCGGGCAGGAGGGCCGCCTGGCCGATATCCTCCAGCTCCTCGCCGAGCATCTCGGAATAGCCGATCACCGCCGAGAGGGGCGTGCGCAGCTCGTGGCTCATGTTGGCGATGAACTGGCTCTTCGCCCGGTTCGCCGCCTCGGCGGCCTGCCGTGCGCGCTCCACCGCCTCCTCGGCCTCCTTGCGATCCGTGACGTCGATGCAGGTGCCGACCCATTCCCGCAGGGTCCCGTCCTCGGCGAGAACCGGCACGCCGCGCACCTCCATGGCCCGCCAAGCCCCGTCGAAGCGGCGCAACCGGTACTCGACCTCGTAGATCTGGCGCGCCTCTACGCAGGCCGCCCAGGCGTCGGCGGCGTGGCCCCGGTCGTCGGGATGGACGGCGTCCAGCCAGCCCCAGCCCTGGTAGGCCTCCTCGCTCTGCCCGGTATAGGTGCTCCAGCGGACCTGCGGCGGCGTCAGCTCGCCGGCCGCATTGGTGTTCCAGATCACCGCCGCCGAGGCGTCCACCAGCGCCCGGAAGCGCTGCTCGGAATGGCGCAGGCGCTCCTCGACCGCCCGGCGGCCGGTGATGTCGGTGTTGGTCCCGTACCAGCGCAGGATCCGCCCGGACGGGTCCCGGTGCGGCATCGCCTTCGACAGGAACCAGCGATAGGTGCCGTCCCGCGCGCGCAGCGGGAACGTGTCCTCCCAGGAGCGCCCCAGGGTGACCGCGGCCCGGTAGCGCTCGGTCACCGCATCGACGTGTTCCGGATGATGGACGGACCGCCAGCCCCATCCCTGCATCCCGTCGAGGGACGTGCCGGTATAGTCGTACCAGCGCTGATTGTACCAGATGATCGTGCCGTCGGCCTCGGCGATCCAGGCAAGCTGCGGCAGCGTCTCGGCGAGGTTGCGGTAATCGGCCTCCGTGACGGCCTCCGGCACGCCCTCAGTCTCGCTCATCGACCCGACGCTGTCCCGCCATCCGCCCCGAGGCGGCTTCCCGGTATTCCTTATACACGCATCGCATCCGGATCCGACCGTCCGGAAGCGGGTGCCGGCGGCCTGCGGATCCGCAGGGCGTCCACCGTGTAGAGCGCGAGCGCCGCCCAGATCAGCGCGAGCATCAGCGCACGGTGCGGCGCGACGTGCTCACCGTAGACGAGGACGCTCAGGAGGAGCAGGCAGGTCGGCGCCACGTATTGCAGCAGGCCGAGGGTCGTGAGCCGCAAACGCACAGCCGCGGCGGCGAACCAGATCAGCGGCAGCGCGGTGGTCACGCCCGTGAGCATCAGGAGGGCGCGATCCCCCGGCGCGGCCGGCAGGAACGGCTCGGGCGAGAGGACGAGCCAGACGATCGCGGCGGGCAGGAGCAGCAGGGTCTCGGCCAGGAACCCGACCAGCGCGTCGACCCCGACGATCTTCCGGGCGAGACCGTAGAGCGCGAAGCTCACCGCCAGCGACAGCGACATCAGGGGCAGTTCCCCGGCCCACACCACCGCGACGGCGACGCCCGTCGCGGCGATGCCGATCGCGACGGCCTGCGCCGGACGCAGCCGCTCGCCCAGCACCACCCGCCCGAACGCCACGCTGACCAGGGGATTGATGTAGTAGCCGAGGCTCGCGTCGAGCAGGTGTCCGCTGCTGACCGCATAGAGGTAGAGCAGCCAGTTCACGCCGATCATCGCGGCCGAGAGCAGCAGCAGGGCGTGCCGTGGCCTGAGGGGCAGCGGCAGGTTCAGGCGGTGGCGCGCCGCGAGGATCAGCGCCAACGCCCCGGCGAACAGGCTCGACCAGACGATCCGCTCGGCCAAGATATGGTAGGGCGTGTAGGCCCCGAGCATCCGGAAATGCACCGGGACCAGCAGGCCCCAGCTCAGATAGGCGGCGAGCGCGTAGACGAGGCCCACGGAGTCCTCCCGGTCGGCCCGGTTGGGCGGCCGGGTCCGCGGGCTTTAGCCTGGGCGCGCAGCCCGGGTCAGGGGGTGGCGCGCAGGGCTGCCATCCGGAGGTCGCGGTCGAGGGGTCACGCCGCCCGGATCGTGGCGAGAAAGTGCCGCACCTCGCTGCCGAGGTCCGCGGATTGCCGGGCCAGCGCGGCGGCGCAGGCCTGCACCTGATCGGCAGCCGTCCCGGTTTCTCCCGCAGAGGTGGCAACGGACGCCATGGTGGCGGTCACCGCGCGTGTCCCGGCGGAAGCCTGCACGACGGTGCGGGCGATCTCCTGGGTGGCCGCCTCCTGCCGCGCCACCGAAGCCGCGACTCTGGCGGCGACCGCGTCGATCTCGTGGATCCGTGCGGTGATCGCGGCGATCACCGTGACCGCCTGATCGGTCACCCCCTGGATGCGGCCGATCTCTCCGGCGACGTCCCCCGTCGCCCGGGCCGCCTGCGCGGCGAGATCCTTGACCTCGCTCGCCACGATCGCGAATCCCCGACCCGCCTCTCCGGCGCGGGCCGCCTCGATGGTGGCGTTGAGCGCCAGCAGGTTGGTCTGGGCCGCGATGGCCCCGATCATCTCCACCACCGCGCCGACCTTGGCGGCGGCGGCGCTGAGATCCTGCACGAGGGTCGCGGTCCGATCCGCTTCGACGACGGCGTTCTGAGCGAGGATGGCCGAGCCGCCGATCTGCTGGCCGATCTCCGCCACGGTGGTTTCGAGCTCCTCGGCGGCGGCCGCCACCGTACCGACGTCGCGTGCGGCCGTCTCGGCGGCGCCGGCGACGGCCGTGGACTCGTCGACGGTCTGCGTCGCGGTGACGGTCAGGGTCCCGGCGGTGGACTGCAGGGCGACGATCGACTCCGACACCAAGCCGATGATGCGCCCCACCGTCAGCTCGAAGCCCTCGGCGAGCTGCAACAGGGTCCGGCTGCGGTCGGCGGTGGCTTCCTCGGCCTGACGCCGCGCGGTCTCCGCCTGCTCGGTGGCCTTCCGCGCGACGAGGGCCTTGATGCCCGCGACGGCGGTGCCGATGGCACCGATCTCGTCGCTGCGCCGCGCGTCCGGGACCTCCGCGTCGAGCTGCCCGGCCGACATGGCTTTCAGAGCCACCGTCAACCTGCCGAGGGGCCGGGCGACGCCGACATTCACCACCAGGACGCCGATCAGGATGCTGGCGGCGATGCCGCCTGCCGACAGGCCGATCGCCCACGACAAGGTCGTGCGGGTGTCCGCGCTGAGGGCGGCGGACCCCGTGCGGATCGACGTGCCGAGATCGTCCGCGAAGGCGTCGAGCGCGAAGAACAGCGTCTTCTGGAGCGGATCAACCTTCCTGTGCGCGAGCGTCAGGGCCTGGGCGCTCATGCCCTTCCTGGCCATGGCGCACATCTCGCCGGTGAGTTCGGCGTAGGTGCCCAGGAGGATCGCGATCCGGTCGGTCCGATCGTCGAATGTCGGGGCGTTCCGGCGTACGCCGTCGAGGAGGCGCGAAGCTTCGGCCGGGAGGGGTTCGAACGCGGCGCCGATGCGGTCCGACTCGTCCGGATCGGCCTCGCCGAGGGTGCGGAAGGCCACGTAGCTCATCTGATAGACCACGCGCCCCAGGCGTGCCGCCATCGCGGCCGCCGTGGCGTCGTGGCCGAGATAGACGCTATAGGCCGTATCGGCCGCGGTCATCCGTTCGGAGATGTGCCAAAGAAAACCAAACGCATTCACCGCGATGAAGGCGAACGCGAAGGCGATCTTGACGGCAATGGGGAACTTGAAGGGGCGACGCACTGGCTAAAGCTCCGCGCTGGTCGCTGCTTATGTGTCGCCCGGTTATGAAGTCGACTGCGAACGCGGGTCTTGGGACGGATCGGACGATGAATGGGACGGTTGCGCAAGCTTTCATCCCAGACGTGTGGATTGATTTTACGTTCAACCGTCGGCGCGTCGAATCGCACGGCGTTCCGAACGGTCGGCCGACAGCGGGCCGGCGGGCTACCGCGCGCGAGGTCTTCCCCGGTGGTGCGCCGTCGGCTCCATGGTCAGGGGGCCAGCCAGCCGCCCTGCCACGTGGATCCGCTCCGGCGCCAGGCGGCGCGCCGGTGGCCGCGGCGGTCGAGGTAGAGGAAATCCAGGCGTTCCACCCGGACCAGCACGGCGGCGAAGTGCGGCCGTCCCAGCGCCCCGGCCGTGGCCTCGTCCGGCAGGGCGTAGGCGCCCCCCGTCGGCAGGGCCGTGCCTGGGCCAGGTTCGCTCCCATAGCAGACCCGGCTCATCGACCGAGACCCGGCCCAGGCCGCCTCGGCCACTGCGTCGTCGACGTGCAGCGCGGCGCGGCCCTCGATGCGGATCTGGATCTTCGTCGCCTCGTCGTAGGCCGTCAGCGCGCAGGCCGGGTTCGCCAGGATCTCGGCGGCCTTGTCGGAGCGGTGGTCGCAGTGGAACCGGAGGGTTCCTGCGGCGCGGTCGGCGGCGCGCAGCACCACCGTGCGCAGCCG
>NZ_JBFUGA010000087.1:0-25819 GCF_056403155.1 Methylobacterium sp. P3_A11 | reverse complement strand
CCGCGGCTCCGGSCCGTCCGGCCGCCCCGGCGCGTCAGCCCGAGGGTGCACGCCCGGCCGCGGCACGTCCGGCATCCGCCCCGGCCGCAGCCCCACGTCCGCCGCTGACGCCCCGGCCGTCCACGGGTGAGCCGCGCAAGACCATCACGGCCGATACGCGCAAGCCCCGCGATCTCAACTTCATGGCCCGACCGGCCCCGGCGCCCGAGCCGGAGAAGAGTGCGACGCCCGCGACCGCGGCGCGTCCCGCCGGTGCGGCCGCCACGGCGCGTCCCGCCGGTCGCGGCGCCCAGACCAACGACGACGAGTCCGAGACGAAGCGGGTGATCCGCCGTCCCGGCATGCCGCTCAAGATCATCACCCCGCCCAAGACCCCGAAGTCGCCGGGCGGCGACCGCAACCGCGGCCGTCTGACCATTGCCACCGCGACGTCGGGCGAGGACGAGCGCACGCGCTCGGTCGCCTCGTTCCGCCGCCGCCAGCAGCGGATGAGCGGTCGGGGTCACGTCGAACAGAAGGAAAAGCTGTCCCGCGAGGTGACGATCCCCGAGACGATCACCATCCAGGAGCTCGCCAACCGCATGTCGGAGCGGGCCGTTGACGTGATCCGCATGCTGATGAAGCAGGGTCAGATCCACAAGATCACCGACGTGATCGATTCGGACACCGCTCAGCTCATCGCCGAGGAACTCGGTCATACCGTCCGCCGCGTCGCCGAGTCCGACGTCGAGGAGGGACTGTCGTCCGACGAGCCGGATCTGGAGGAGGATCTCGATCCCCGTCCGCCTGTGGTCACCATCATGGGCCACGTCGACCACGGCAAGACGTCGCTACTCGACGCGATCCGCAAGGCGAACGTTGTCGAGGGCGAGGCCGGCGGCATCACCCAGCACATCGGCGCCTATCAGGTCGCGGCTCCGTCCGGCGACATGGTCACCTTCATCGACACCCCGGGCCACGCGGCGTTCACGTCGATGCGCGCCCGCGGCGCCAAGGTCACCGACATCGTGGTGATCGTGGTGGCGGCCGATGACGGCGTCATGCCCCAGACCATCGAGGCCATCCAGCACGCCAAGGCGGCCGGCGTCCCGATGATTATCGCGGTCAACAAGATCGACAAGCCGGACGCGAAGCCGGAGCGGGTCCGCACGGAGCTGCTCCAGCACGACATCCAGGTCGAGTCGATGGGCGGTGAGACCCTCGAGTTCGAGGTCTCGGCCAAGACCGGCGCCGGTGTCCCGGAGCTTCTGGAGGGTATCCAGATCCAGGCTGAGATCATGAACCTGCGCGCCAATGAGAAGCGCGACGGTGAGGGCACGGTCATCGAGGCCCAGCTCGACCGCGGTCGCGGCCCTGTGGCCACGGTCCTGGTCCAGCGCGGCACCCTGTTCACCGGTGACATCGTCGTGGCGGGCGCCGAGTGGGGCCGCGTGCGCGCCCTGATCGACGACCTCGGCGAGAACGTCCAGTATGCCGGCCCTTCGGTGCCGGTGGAGGTGCTGGGCTTCAACGGGACGCCCGATGCCGGCGACCGCGTGACCGTGGTCCCGAGCGAGGCCCGCGCCCGTGAGGTCACCGAGTACCGCGCCCGCCAGAAGCGCGAGCGCCAGAACGCCCGGACCGGCGGTGCCAACCGTTCGCTGGTCGACATGATGCGCGACCTCAAGGAAGGCGCTGGTCGCAAGGAGCTGCCAGTCGTCATCAAGGGCGACGTGCAGGGCTCGGTGGAGGCGATCTCGGGTGCGCTCGAGAAGCTCGGCAACGACGAGGTTGCGGCCCGCATCCTCCTGTCGGGCGTCGGCGGCATCACCGAATCGGACATCACCCTGGCACAGGCCTCCAAGGCGGTGGTGATCGGCTTCAACGTCCGTGCCCTCAAGGAGGCCCGCGAGGCCGCCGAGCGGGCCGGCATCGAGATCCGGTACTACAACATCATCTACGACCTCGTGGACGACATCAAAGCCACGCTGTCGGGGATGCTGCCGCCGACCCTGCGGGAGGACCGGCTCGGCGAGGCGACCATTCAAGAGGTCTTCGAGGTCTCGAAGGTCGGCAAGGTCGCGGGTTGCCGCGTCACCGACGGCACCGTGGAGCGCGGCGCCCATGTCCGCCTCATCCGCGACAGCGTCGTGATCCACGAGGGCAAGCTCAAGACCCTCAAGCGCTTCAAGGACGACGCGAAGGAAGTCACCTCCGGTCAGGAGTGCGGCATGGCCTTCGAGAACTTCGAGAACATGCGCGCGGGCGACGTCATCGAGTGCTACCGGGTCGAGGAGATCCGCCGGACCCTCTGAGACCCCGGACACTTCCGGACAGGGCGGCCGCGGCACCTGCCGCGGCCGTCTTTTCTTTTTTCAGGACGGGAGCCGGCCGTCCCCGCGCCGGTCCGAGACAGAATGGCCCAGAAACCGACCTCCACCGGCCCCTCGCAGCGCCAGCAGCGCGTGGCCGAACTCGTGCGCCACGCCCTCGCCGAGGTGCTCCAGCGCGGCGACATCCAGGACCCGGTGCTCGGCACGCATGTCGTGACCGTGCCGGAGGTGCGGATGTCGCCCGATCTGAAGCTCGCCACCGCCTACGTGATGCCGCTCGGCGGCCTCGACGAGGCGCCGGTGATCGCCGCCCTGGAGCGCCACCGGAAGGTGCTGCGCCAGGAGGTGGCGCGGCGGGTGAACCTGAAATTCGCGCCGGAGCTGCGCTTCCGGCGCGACGAGACCTTCGACGAGGCGGCGCGCATCGACCGGCTGCTGCGGGACGAGCGGGTTCAGCGCGACCTCGAGCCTGGGCAAGAGGACGACGAACCGGGGACCGGGACGGGACATTGAGTCCCGAGACCAAGCAGTAAAGGGACGGGGCAACGACCCCGGGGGACACGCGGACATGACGGTTTCCATGGAAGATTTCCCGCCGGCCGAGCGCGCGGCTCCGGTGCCGAGCGCCGAGCACCGCGGGGCGGAGGACCGCCGCCCGCAGCGCGGCCCGCGTCCCGACCGCCCGAAGCGTCGGGATGTCTCGGGCTGGGTGATCCTCGACAAGCACGTCGGCATGACCTCGACCCATGCGGTCGCGGTGGTGAAGCGCGCCTTCAACGCCAAGAAGGCCGGCCATGCCGGCACCCTCGACCCGCTGGCCTCCGGCATCCTGCCGATCGCCCTCGGCGAGGCGACCAAGACGGTCCCGTTCGTCATGGACGGTCGGAAGGCCTACCGGTTCACCGTGCAGTGGGGCGTCGAGACCGACACCGACGACGCCGAGGGGCGTCCCGTGGCGACCAGCGACGCCCGTCCGGACCGGGCGGCGGTCGAGGCGGCGCTGCCGGCTTTCGTCGGGGCGATCGAGCAGGTGCCGCCGCGCTACTCCGCCATCAAGATCCAGGGCGAGCGCGCCTACGATCTGGCCCGCGAGGGCGAGATCGTGGAGCTGGTCGCCCGCCCGGTTCAGATCGACCGGCTCGCGGTGGTCGAGCATGATGGCGAGCGCACGGTGATCGAGGCCGAATGCGGCAAGGGGACCTACGTCCGCGCCCTCGCCCGCGACCTGGGCCGCATGCTCGGCTGCTACGGTCACGTCTCGGCCCTGCGCCGCACCCGCGTCGGGCCGTTCTCGGAAGCCGAGTCCTGCCCCGTCTCGGCTCTGACCGACGGCACGCCGGAGGCTGCGCTCGCCCACCTGCGTCCGGTGGAGACGGCCCTCGATGCCATTCCGGAAGTCGCGGTCTCCCGCGATCTCGGTCTGCGTCTGATGCGCGGCCAGCCGGTGATCCTGCGGGGCCGGGACGCCCCAGTGGCCGGTAAGGCGTTCGCGACCTGCGCCGGCATCCTGGTCGCCGTGGGCGACGTGGAGCGCGGCGAGCTGATCCCGCACCGGGTGTTCCATCTCGGCGGCACGGCCCCGGGCCGCAATGTCTGAACCTGCCTCTCCGCACCGCCGAGCCCGGCGCGTGCGGGACGCCGGCCGGTCCAAGGTAGGCTGAGTCGCGAGCGCGCGGGCGGAACGAACCCGGGCCGCGCCGCTTTGGCTCCGGCGGACGGCCCGGGACGATGATGCGCGACCTCGACTGCGACGTGGCCGTGATCGGGGCCGGAACGGCCGGCCTCGCGGTGCATCGTGCCGCGACCGCGGCCGGTGCCCGCGCCCTCCTGATCGAGCGGGGGGCCGGGCGGAACGACCTGTGCCCGGGTCGGCTCATGCCCTCCAAGATGCTGATCGCCGCCGCGGCCGCCGCCAACGCGGCGCGCAGGGCCGACCAGTTCGGCATCCGCGTGTCCGGAATCTCCGTCGATGGCCCCGCCGTGCTGGAGCGTGTCCGCTTCGTCGCCAGCGCCTTCGAGGGGCTGGACGCGCTGCCGGAGGAGGCCCGGATCGGGGGCAGCGCGCGCTCCGTCGACGGCCGGACCCTGGTGAACGGGGATCGCGCCCGGATCCGGTTCCGCGCCCCTCGTCCTCGCTACCGGGTCGAGCCCGGGCGTCCCGAAGCCGCTACAGGGGCCTGGCGACCGCCTCCTGACCACCGACACCCTGTTCGAAATCCCCGATTTGCCGGAACCGCTCGTCATCCGCTGGGCCGGCGCCGCTGGGATCGCGATCGCCCAGGCAAGGGCGCGGCTCTGTGTCCGCGTCAGGGTGATCGATTCCGATCAAGGCACAGCCCGCATCGAGAGGTTGAATCACGGCGGAATACGGATCTGGGCCGACCGCAGGGGACGCTCGCTCGGGGGCGAAATGCTCGGCCCCACCGTGGAGTACCTTGCGCATTTCTTGATCTATGTTCTTGCCGAGGGCGCCACAGGGCGGAGCCTGTGCCAAAGTCCGGCTGATCGCCCCACCTATCATCCTACAGTTGAGGAAGGACTTAGGAGCGCTATCTCTGACATCAGACACAGAATTTACGAGTCTTGATCCTGTTACCACAGCGATCATTGCACTCGGACAATCACATCGTCATATCCATCGCATGAACCGCTTCCGCCCCTGATGCCGCTGAGCCCGGCCACCGATAAAGGCGTCGACCTCGACGTGCTCGCCCTCGATGCGATCGATCGCCTGGATCAGGGCGTGATCGGTCTCGACGAGACGGGCGCGGTCGTCGCGTTCAGCGAAGGCGCGAGCGCGATCTCCGGCTTCTCGCGGGACGCCGTCCTGGGGCGCAACTACTTCCGCGATGTGATGCCGGGCACCAACGTCCCGGGCTTTCGGGGCCGGTTTCTCGCCGGCGCCCGTCGCGGCGGCCTGGACGAGAGTTTCGATTACGTTTTCGGACGACTGCCGCAGCCCTTGCGCGCGCGAGTACACATGCGTCACGGGACGATCGCGGACGGTCGTCCGGTGACGTGGCTGACGATCGATCCGCTGGAGAGCCTCGGGGCCGGCCTGTCGCGGGAGGCTGTGATGGCCGCGATCGGGCAGCGCGTCCGGGCCGAGCCTGTGGATGCCAGCCTCTGCGAGCGCGAGCCGATCCACATTCCGGGTTCGATCCAGCCCAATGCCGTGATGCTGGCGGCCGATGCCGCGACCCTGCTGGTCGTCGCCTACTCAGCCAACGTGTCCGAGATCGTCGATCCGGTCGAGCCGCCGCTGGCCGGTCGGCCGCTCGTCGATGTCCTGTCGGCGGATTTTGTCGCGGCGGTTCGGGCGCGCCTCGCGGCCGGGACGCTGGACGAGGGCCATTCGGTCCGCCGACGGCTGGTCCTTCCGGGTCGCGACACGCCCTACTACGCCGTCGCTCACGCCCATGCCGGGCGCCTGATCGTCGAGTTGGAGCTGGAGCCGGACGCGGCCGACGATTTCGCCACCGCCAGCCAGATCGATACCGAACTTGCCGTCGGACGCCTGCGCGCCGCCGAGACCCTGGCGGATGCCGCCCGGATCGCCGCCCTGGAGATTCGTGCGCTCACCGGTTTCGAGGCGGTTCTGGTCTACCGGTTCGATGCGGACTGGAACGGCGAGGCCGTGGCCGAGGACAAGGCGCCCGACTGGTCGCGCAGCCTGCTCGGCCTCCGCTTCCCAGCCTCCGATATTCCGGCCCAGGCCCGCGCCCTCTACACCAAGGCCAAGAGCCGTTTCGTCATCGACCGCGACAGCGTGCCGGTCGGGCTGGTCTCGGCCCCCGGCGCCGGCAACGGCCCGGTCGACCTGACCTTCGCCCAGCACCGCACGCTCTCGCCGATCCATCTGGAGTATCAGCGCAACCTCGGCGTGAACGGCTCGATGTCGATCTCGATCATGGTCGACGGGCGGCTCTGGGGCCTGATGATCGGGCACCATCGCCGGCCCCACTACGTCACGCCGGAGACGCGCGCGGCCGCCACGGTGCTCACCGACGCCTTCGCCATGCGGGTGCAGGAGATCGAGTCCCGCCGGCTCTGGGCCGAGCGGCAGGCGCATCTCGATGTCGAGGGGCGCCTCGTGCGCGGCCTGACCCGTTCCGACGACTTCGTGGCCGCACTGGCCGGCGGGACGACGACGCTGCTCGACCTGTTCAACGCCACCGGCGCCGGGGTCGTCTCGGGCACGCGGGTCACGCTGATCGGTCGGACGCCGCCCTCCGACGAGGTATCGGCGATCGCGGCCTGGCTGCGGACGCGCGTGCCGGCCGGCGAGTTCGGCTTCAGCAGCGACAGCTTCACGGCCGACTATCCGGAGGCCGGGCCGTATCGGGAGATCGCCAGCGGCCTGCTGGCCACCTTCGTCGACGCCTCCCGCGAGAACCTGCTGCTCTGGTTCCGGCCGGAGGTCCCCAGCACGGTCACCTGGGGCGGCGACCCGCGCAAGCCCGTGCTCGCCGGCAGCGGTCCCGTGGCGGTGCTGCCGCGCCGCTCCTTCGAGCGCTGGGTCGAGGAGCGCACCGGGTTCGCCGCGCCGTTCGCGGAATGGCAGGTCCAGCTCGCCGGCTCCCTGGCGGAAGCGGTCGAGGGCGTCGTGCTGCGGCAGCGGCGCAAGATCGACGAGCTCACCAGCCTGCTCGCCGAGAAGGAGCGCCTGCTCGAGCAGAAGGATCTGCTCACGCGGGAGATCGACCACCGGGTGAAGAACTCCCTGCAGATCGTGTCGGCCTTCCTGCAGATGCAGCGCCGCCAGATCGCCGACGGCGCGGCGCGGCAGGCTTTCGCCGACACTTCGGCCCGGGTGATGAGCGTCGCGCGGGTCCATGACAGCCTGTATCAGGCCGAGCGGTTCGACGAGGTCGATCTCGGCCAGACCATCGAGAGCCTGTGCAACGACCTCGCGGGCCTCGCCGGCGACGGGCACGCCGTCGACCTCTCGGCGGAGCCCGGCCTGATGGTGCCCTATCGCAAGGCGGTGGCGCTCTCGCTGATCGCCACAGAACTCGTCACCAACGCCTTCAAATACGCGGCCAATCCGGCGGGCGGCGGCCGCGTCGAGGTCAGCGTCTCCGCCTCCGCACCGGGCGAGATCCAGCTGCGGGTCTGCGACGACGGCCGCGGCCTGCCCGACGACTGGGCGGATGCCAGGGCACGGGGCAAGGGGTCGGGCCTGGGCATGAAGCTGATCCGGGCGATGCTCGACCAGATCAACGCGACGCTCACGGTCGCGAACACGCCCGGCGCCTGCTTCACGATCACCGCGTGATGGCGCGCGATGGCCTGCATGCGCGGCTGCGCGCGGCGACCGATCCAGCCCACAAGGCCCTGGAGGCGTCCCTCGACTGGCAGGCGCGGGTCGCGACGCTGAGCGGCTATCGCGATCTGCTGGGGCGCCTCTACGGGTTCCACGCGGTCTGGGAGGCCGCCATCGGCGACGGCCTCGCCGACGAGCCCTTCCTGGAGCCCCGCCGTCGCCTCGCACGGCTCACCGCCGATCTCGCGCAACTCGGCCTCGCGCCCTCGGCGATCGCGGGGCTCCCACGGCCAATCCCGCCGGTGCTCGACGGACCGGCCGCGGCCACGGGGGCGCTCTACGTGCTGGAGGGATCGACGCTCGGCGGCCAGCTGATCGGCCGGCACATCGCCGGGCTTCACGGCTTCACGGAGAACGGGCTCGGCTATTACCGGGCGCACGGGGCCGCCTCCGGGGCGATGTGGGCGGCCTTCCGGAAACGCCTGGAGGTTTTCGGCGACGACCCGGCCGCGGAGGCCGCGCTCACCGGGGCGGCCGTGTCGACCTTCGCGGCGATGCGCGCGTGGCTCTGCCACGTCCCGGAGATTCCGGCCGCCCCCTGAGGCGCTCAGGCCCGTCCGAGGGCGTCCCGCTCCGCCGCCAGATGGACCATCAGCCGCTCGACGAGGCGCCCCGGCGGCCGGCCTGCCGGCCGCACCAGCAGGGTCTCGATCGGGATCTCGGGTCTGAAAGGCCGCAGCACGATCGGCAGGCCGCCGAGCGCTCGCGCCGGGACGGGGTCGACGATGGCGGCACCGAAGCCCTCGGCGACGAGCCCGCAGCGGGCCGCCGTGTATTCGGCCATGAGGGCGAAGTGCGGAGTCGCGCCGGCGCTCGCGAAGGCTGCCTCGGTCGCCGCCTGCACGGGGCTGGACCCGGCCGCAATCAGGGGTAGCCCGTCGAGATCCGCCGCCGTGACGGTGCGCCTGCGGGCGAGGACATGGCCGCGGGGCAGCGCGCACACGGCCGCGACCCGCAGGAACGGTTCGGCGATCACGCCCGCATGGCCGGAGCGCGGCCGGGCGAGGCCGAGATCGCACTGGCCAGAGGCGGCCCAGGACCAGATCGTGTCCGGGCTCGGCACGTGGACGGAGACGCGGATGCCGGGGCATTCCGCGTCGAGCCGGCGGATCGCGCRGGGCAGGAGACCGGCAGCCAGGGACGGCTGGCAGGCGACGCGCAGCGCGCCGGTTCCACGCTCGCGGATCCGGCCCGCGGCTTGCCGCAGATGGTCGAGCCCCGCGAAGGTCTGTGCGACCTCGTGGGCGAAGGCCTCGCCCTCCGGCGTCGGGAATGCGCTGCCGTGCCCGCGCACGAACAGGGCGAAGCCGAGATCCGCCTCGAGCTGCGCGATGGCGCGGCTGATGTGCGGCTGCCCGACGCCCAGGGCTTCGGCGGCGCGGGTCATGCCACCATGGCGCATCACGGCGCGGAACAGGTCGAGATGCGCGGGGCTCATCATGCCGATCGTGCATGGACAAGAGATTACGCGGCATTTGACGGCATGGGCGGGACGGGCTGTCAATGACAGCCCACATCCTGACCCAAGAGGCCTGTCCCCCGATGCTCGCCTTCGCGATTCCCGCCCTGCTGGCCGTCCTGGCAGGGGCCGGCCTCGTCCTGCAGCAGATCCTCAACGCGAACCTGCGCGCGGGGCTCGACTCCGCGTCCTGGGCCGGGTTCTCCAGCTACGCCGTCGGCCTCGCCTGCATGGCGCTTCTGGCCGCCGCCCTGCGCGATCCCGCGCCGGCGGTGAGCGTGGCGGGGCGGATCCCGTGGTGGACCTGGAGCGGCGGCCTGTTCGGCGCGCTGTTCATCGGCCTTGCGATCCTGCTCGTCCCGAAGCTCGGCGCCGCGACCTTCTTCGCCCTCCTGGTCACGGGCCAGATGCTCGCCTCGGTGGTGTTCGATCAGGTCGGCCTGCTCGGCCTGACGCAGCGGTCCATCGACCTTCCGCGCCTCCTCGGGATCGTGCTCCTCGTCGGCGGTGTCGTGCTGATCCGCCGCTGAGGCGTTCCGATCGCGACCAGGAAACGCCGCCTGTCCCGCGGGCGGCGGTCCCCGCGGGAGCGGGAGCCACTCCGGAAGACCGGCGCGCCGGGTCAGACCGTCTCCGCCAGCAGACCCTCGACGAAGGGGGCGAGGCCGGTGCGGCGGCCGCGCCGGAGCCGCTCGGCGGCCAGGATCCCCTGGAGGGCCTTGAAGGCGTTCTGCAGGTCGTCGTTGACGATGACGTAGTCGTACTCGACCCAGCGCTGGATCTCGGTCCGGGCGTTGGCGAGGCGCTTCTCGATCGTCTCGGCGGAATCTTCGGCCCGGCGCTCCAGACGCTGGCGCAACTCGGCCATGCTGGGGGGCAGGATGAAAACGGTCACCACATCCTGCGCGAGCTTGGAGCGCACCTGCCGCGTGCCCTGGTAGTCGATGTCGAAGATCATATCCCGGCCGGAGCCGAGCACCTTCTCCACCGGCCGCCGGGGGGTGCCATAGAAATTGCCGTGCACCTCCGCCCATTCGAGCAGGTCGTCGCGGTTGCGCAGGTCGTCGAACGCCTCGCGATCGATGAAGTGGTAGTGCCGCCCGTCGATCTCGGAGGGCCTTCGCCCCCGGGTGGTCACGGAGATCGACAGGTCCAGCGCCCAACTCGGATCCTGGGCGATCGCCCGTGTCAGGGTGGTCTTCCCCGCCCCGGAGGGCGAGGACAGGATCAGGATCAATCCGCGCCGCGCGATGGAATCCGAGACGCTCCCGGGCTGGTCGGTCATGCGCGTGGCTCCGCGGCGTGTCGCATCCGTATCCTCACGTCCCGATCGCTTGTCATTCGATGTTCTGCACCTGCTCGCGGAACTGCTCGACCACGGCCTTCAGGTCGAGTCCGATCCGCGACAGGCTGATGTCGTTGGCCTTCGCGCCCAGGGTGTTGGACTCGCGGCCGAATTCCTGGGCCAGGAAGTCCAGGCGCCGGCCGATCGCGCCGCCGGCCGCCAGAAGCTCCCGGGCGCTCGCCACGTGGGCGCGGAGCCGGTCGAGTTCCTCGCGCACGTCGGCCTTGGCGGCGAGCAGCATCGCCTCCTGGTGAAGGCGGTCCGGATCGAGCCCGCTGCCGCCCAGGGCCTGGATGGCGGCGGCCAGCCGCGCCTGGACCGCCGCAGGCTGCCGCGCCGGGTTGTCCTCGGCGGCCTGGGTCAGGGCGTCGATCCGGTCGATCTGGGCGGTGACGAAGTGCGCGAGCTGCCGCCCCTCGGCGCGGCGGGCCTCGACCAGATCGGCGACGAGGCGGACCACGCCCGCGGCGAGGTCGCGGGCGAGGGATTCGGTGTCCGCCGCCTCGTCCTCGACCTCGATCACGCCGCGCACGCCGAGCAGCCCGTCCAGGGTGGCGGGGGCGACGCCCTCGGGGACCGGCACCCGGGCGATCGCCTGAGCGAGGCTCGCCAGCAGGGCCTCGTTGATCCGCACCCGGGTCGCGCCCTCGGGCTTGGTGAGCGTGAGGGTCAGCTGACACTGGCCGCGGATCAGGGTCTTCTGCAAGGCGGTCCGGGCGGTCTCGCCGAGTCCGTCATAGCCCGCCGGCACCCGGGTGCGCACGTCGAGGCCGCGCCCGTTGACCGAACGGACCTCCCAGGCCCAGTGCACCGGCCCGGTGGTGCCCGCCGTCCGGGCGAACCCGGTCATGCTCGCGATCTGGGCCATGCCGACCCCCATTCCCATGAAGATCGGGGCCTGTAGCACGGATCTCTCCACTGGGAAGTGGGCGGTCGCCGCGACGGAGCCGCCGCGCTTCGGGTCGGCCCCCCTCGCGGCCCGGCTTACGCCGCCCGCTCAGCGCGTGCGCGCCGGAATCGCAGCCGATCGGCGGTGCCCGTTCATCCCCGCGGGCGCGCGTCCGGCGAGACAGGGCGCGCGGCGGTGCCGCCCCGTGTCATCCCGGCGGCCCGCTGGCAGCGCCGACTATGTGGGGGCCGGGCGGTCTCGGAAACACCGCGGTCTGCGACATGTCCCGCCGACCTGTGCGACGTCGCGCTCAAGCACGTTCAGGCGCGACATCTGCGCGCATGACGCGATCCTAAGATGGTCGAGGCTCTAGGCGCATGCGCCTGGCCCGCATCCCCGTGGCGTGTGGCCGATCCGGATCACCAAGTTTCGACTTTCACATCCGACGACCAGCATTGCATTTCACGGGCAAGTTGTGTTCGAACGAAGATATCGTTTCCGCAAGCGTTCGGACGGTGCATGCCGCGATCATCATTGCAAAGGGCCGCGCTGACACCGTTCGGGATGTCGGCGCTGGGCGTCGGTATCTGGGAGGACATACCGCATGCCGGGCGAATGCGCGGAGATGCGACGATGGCTCGGATCTTTGGGCTGGCCGAGGCCGACGCGGCGGAGGGCGTCACGTGGGAGCAGCTCTCCGCGATCTTCCATCCGGAGGATCTCGCCCGGGCTCAAATGCAGCGCCGGCGCGTCCGCGAGGAGGGCGGCCTCTTCGCCTGGGAGCATCGAATCATCCCGGCGCCGGGGGTCGTGCGCTTGGTTCTGGCGCGCGGCCGGTTCGAGCGTCGCTCGGACGGGCGCATGCATGGCCGTGGCATCGTGATCGACATCACCGACAGCCCGTTCGAGCCTCCGGCCGGCTTTCTCGAGGCGCCCAGCACGCACGGCACCGTCGTCGAGCAGATGGCGGATTACGCCATGCGCCTGTGGGAGCTGATGGCCGATCTCGAGCTAGAGGCGGCGCATCGCATGCAGCCCTTGATCGAGCCGTTGCTCTACGAGCTGGGGCGGCAGATCGCGGCCTCCCTGTCGCCCGCATCCCTCGACGTGCCGAGGCAACCGCGGAACCCGAGGGCGCATTGAGGCTCCGGCGACGGGATCGTCCCGGCGCCGGAGCCGGCGGCCACGGTCCCGGACGATGCTCTAGCGGCGACCCCGGGGCGCGGGGGCCGGCTCGCTCAGGCTCGGCACTGACTTCGGCGAGCCCAGATCGTAGCTGCGGTTCTTGAGCGGATCGAGGCGCGTCCCCTCGGAGGCATCGAAGGCGCGGGATCCCGGCGTGCCGGAATCGAGGGCGATGGCCGCGTTCGTGTTGATCCCGTTGCCGGCGGGCGCGTAGGCCGAGGCGCGGCCCGGCGTCGCCGAATCGGGACCCGGCTCGACCTTGTCGACGGCGTCCGGCGGCGCCTGCCGGCCCTTCTCCACCGCCCGCCAGCGGGCGACGTTGCGCTGGTGCGCCTCGAGTGAGTCGGCGAAGGCGTGGCCGCCGCTGCCGTCCGCCACGAAGTAGAGGTCCTTGGTCCGCGACGGGTTGGCCACGGCTTCCAGGGCAGCCCGGCCGGGATTGGCGATCGGGCCCGGCGGCAGGCCTTCGATCACGTAGGTGTTGTACGGCGTCGGCCGGTCGATCTCGGAGCGCAGGATGCCGCGTCCCAGGGTGCCGCGCCCGCCCACGAGGCCGTAGACGATGGTCGGGTCGGATTGCAGCTTCATCCGCTTGTTGAGGCGGTTGATGAAGACGCCGGCGACCCGGGGCCGCTCGTCGGCACGGCCGGTCTCCTTCTCGACGATCGAGGCGAGGGTGACCATCTCGGCCGGGGTCCGCACCGGCACCTCGGCGCTGCGCCGCAGCCAGATCTGGTTCAGCACCTCGCGTTGCTTGGCCTTCATCAGGTTGACGATCTGCTGCCGCGTCGCCCCGCGCTCGAACTTGTAGGTGTCGGGCAGGAGCGAGCCCTCCGCCGGGATCTCGTTGACCTCGCCGGTGAGCACGTCGTTCTCGTTGAGGCGGGTCACGATCTGCTCGGAGGTCAGGCCCTCCGGGAAGGTGATCGCGTGCTGGACCTGCCGGCCGGTGGCGATGGTGTCGAGGGTGTCGGAGACGCTCGCATGCGCCTTGAAGACGTATTCGCCCGCCCGGAGCGCCGGCCGGCCGCCGAAGCGCGCGGCGAACTCGAACAGGCCGGTATGGTCGATCACGCCCTCGCGCTTCAGCGTCTCGGCGATCTCGGCCGTGCCGCTGTGGGTCGGGATCACCACCACCTTGTCGGCCGCGAGGGGACCCGGCTCGCGCACCTGCCGCTGGAACAGCGTGATTCCGATCATCGCCGCGATGGCGATGACCACCGCGAAGGTCAGGGCGCCGCTGACGATGCCGATGAGGCCGCTGCGCGCGCGCTCGGGCTTCTCCGGCGGCGGGGGGGCGGCGGTCGGCTTGATCGCCTCGCCGGGCGAACGCGGCGAGAGCCGCTGCGGCAGGGCGGGCTCGTCCGTCGGATCCTGCGCGGGGGCCTCGGGCGCGGGCGTCTTTGAGCGGCGGAAGAACATCGGGATCCTGTCTGAGCCCGCGCGACCCGTCACGCGCTGCGGGCCGGGATCGGCTGCCCGCAACCGGGTGCGCACGTCGAGGGCTGCGACCCTAGCCGGGTTTGTGGCGAAAATGCCGTTTCGCGCCGCGATCGCGTGCGAAGGACGCCGGTCAGCCCGGCGTCTGGCAGGCGGCGCAGAAGAAGGTCGAGCGGTTGGCCTGAACGATGCGGGTGACCGCGCCGGCGCATCCCGGACGGCTGCAGGGCAGGCCGACCCGGTCATAGACCCGGAAGGCGTGCTGGAACGCGCCGGCGCTGCCATCGGTCTGGGCGTAGTCGCGCAGGGTCGAGCCGCCGGCCTCGACGGCCTCCTCGAGCACCTTCACGATGGCCTTGGCCAGGGCGTTGGCCTTGGCGGTCGGCCGGCCGTCCGGCCGGACGAGGCGCCCGGCCGGGGTCTCGGGATGCAGGCGTGCCCGGTGCAGGGCCTCGCACACATAGATGTTGCCCAGGCCCGCGATGAGGCGCTGATCCAGCAGCGCAGCCTTGAGCGGCGCGAGCTTGTGGCGGAACAGCTGCGCGATCACCGCCCCGGTCAGGCCGTCCAGGGGCTCGATCCCCATCCTGGCGAAGTGGCGGCAGGCGGCGAGGTCCGCGCTCGGCACCAGATCCATGAATCCGAAGCGGCGGGCATCGTTGTAGGTCACCGTGGCACCGGTGCTCATCGCCATGACCACGTGGTCGTGCTTGGGCGTGCCCTGGGCGCCCTCGAGATAGAAATCCCCCGGCGAGAGGTTGCTGCCATCCGGCATGGCCACGTCGAACCGGCCGCTCATGCCGAGATGCATGATCAGCGTCTCGCCCGAATCTAGGTCGGCGGTCAGGTACTTCGCCCGGCGCGCGAGGTCCGTCACGGTGCGGCCCTCCAGCCGGGCGGCGAAGCGCTCCGGGAACGGGAAGCGCAGGTTGGCCCGGCGCAGGGTGACGCGGCTGAAGCGGGCGCCGACCAAAGCGGGCGCCAGCCCGCGCCGCACCGTCTCGACCTCGGGAAGCTCCGGCATCTCTCTCGCGGCTTGCAGGGGCAGCGCTCCGTGCGCTCGCACCGGATATCGGCGGGATCGTCCCGGGCCGCAATGCCGGCGCCCCCGCGCGGTTTGCCGCCCCTCAGCGGCGGCGCAGGCGGACGTAGAGCGCGCCGCCGCCGCCATGGTGGCGCGACGCCTCCTCGAATCCGAGAACGATGCCGTGCAGCTCCGGGCTCCGGAGCCAGTGCGGCACGCTCCGGCGGAGCACGCCCCGTTCGGAGAAGGCGTCCGCGTAGCCCGGGCCGCCCTTGCCGGTGACCACCAGCACGTAGGAATGCCCGGCCGCCCGGGCGCGGAGGAGGAAGCCCGTGAGGGCGGCATGGGCTTCCGTCTGGATCATCCCGTGCAGGTCGATCCGCGCCTCGATCGCCAGCCGGCCCCGGCGCAGGCCCATCTTGGCGTTCCGCTCCAGTCCCGGGCGTGGGACGTGGCGCTGGGGCTGTGCCTGATAGGGCGCGGCGGTCGGCGCGCGCGGCGGCTCCGGGACCGCGGGCGGCTTGGGCGGGGGCTTCGGGCGGCGCGTCTTGGCGACCGGCGCCGCACCGGGCTTCAGGATCGGCGCCGCCAGCGCCGGCATGGTGGCCGTGGGGGCGACGGGGGGCGTGGGGACCTCTCCGGCTTCGGGAGCCGGAGAGGTCCGGCCCGGCAACGGCGTCACCAGCTTGGCGATGGCATCCCAGAGACGGGTCTCCCCGGCGGTGAGGCGGCGCCCGCGGCGCGGGGGCCTCACGGCACGGCTCCCGGGGCAGCGGTCCGCCGCGGCAGCAGGACCACGAAGCCGATGGCGTCGCGCAGATCTCCGGCGACCGCGCCAGCTGCCGCGCCGGTGCCGACGAACAGGTCGCCGCGGGCGGGGCCGACGATCGCCGATCCGGTGTCGGCGGCGATGACGAGGCGCCCGGCCGCCTCCGGGGTCACGCCCGGTGCCTCCTCGGGAAGGCGCCCCGCCAGCCAGAACGGCAGGCCGTAACGCCACAAACTCGAATCCACCGCCAGGCTGCGACCCGGGCTGAGCGGTGCGTTCGCGGCGCCCGGCGGACCGAGGGCCGGGTCCGCCACCGCGGCCAGGCGGAAGAAGATATAGGAGGCGTTGGCCCGGATCAGGCGCTTGGCGGCCTCGGGATGCGCGCGCAGCCAGCCGGTCCAGCGGGCGAGCGTCAGGCCCTCCAGCGGAAGATGACCCTCCTGGACGATGAGCTTGGCCACCGCCGTGTAGGGCCGGCCGTTGCGGCCGTCGTAGAGCACCCGCACCGCGCGCCCGTCGGGCAGCCGGACGCGGCCGGAACCTTGGACCTGCAGGACCAGCAGGTCGACGGCGTCCCGGAGCCACAGGATCGGCTTCGCCTGCGCCCCGAGGGCGCCGTCGTCGATCGCGGCGCGGTCGGGGTAGGGCGCGAAGCCCTCCGGGGTGGCACGGGCTGCGCGCAGCCCCGCGTCGAGTCCCGGGCGCGTCTCCCCCGGCCCGAAGGAGACGAGGTCGTCGGGACGGGCGAGAACCGGCGTCGGAAAGTCGGGTCCGGGCGCGAGGGAGCCGGACAGTTCGGGCTCGAAATAGCCGGTCAGGAAGCCGGGCCGGTCCGCGCCCGGCCGTTCGATCCGGAAGGCCTCGAACCGGTCGCGGAAGAACGTGGCGGCCTCCGTCGCGGGATCGGCGGCGGCCGCGCACGCCTCCCGCAGGGCCGCCGGATCGCCCGCGACGGCGGCGGGCTGGGGCAGGGTAGGGGGCGGCGCGGCGCAGACCCTGCGGAACGCTTCCAGGGCGGCTGCGGGCTCGGAGCCGGGAAAGCCCGGCAGGTCCGTCACGGCGACGGGCGTCAGGGCCGCGTCGCCCACCGCCGCCGGTGCGGCGGAGACGGACGGGTTCAGGAGGAGCGCGAGGAGAACGGCCGGGAGAATTCCGGACCGGGCGCGGGACATCTGCACGGCGAGACTGTCACGGTACGGATGTCACGGCCTCAGGCGCCGGCCTCGGTGGCCACGAGCTGCCAGTTCGGATCGCGCGAGCCGAGGGTGCGGGCGAAGGTCCAGACGTCCGGCACCTCGACCACGGTCTCGGCGCTGCCGTCCACGACCTTCCCCTCCGCGTTGCGGGTGGCGGTGATCAGGTTCGACAGGAAGCGCACGGTCACGTGCGCCACGCGGTTGCGGACATCGACGGCCACGATCTCCGCCTTGTCGATCGAGACGAAGGTGGTCTCCAGGGTCTGCCGGGTTCGCTCGCGTTCGGCGATCGCCCGCTCGAAGGCCTCACCGACCTCCTTCGACAGGAGGCCGCGCAGGGTCTTCCGGTCGCCCTTGGCGAAGGCGATCATGATGGCTTCGTAGGCGGATTTGGCCCCTTCGACGAAGGCGCGCGGATCGAAGCTCGGCTCCGCCTGGACGCAGGCCTCGAGGCCGCGGGCGACCTCGGATCCCGGCTCGGCGATGCCGCGCCAGTCCCGCGGGGCGGCGGTCGGCGGCGGCGCGGCCTGAACCCGATCGGCGCCGGGCAGGCGCACGACGTTGTCGCCGTCCRAACGGGCCTGCGGCTCGGTGCGGCTGCGGTCGACCGGTTTGAAGGGCGAGCGTTCGGCCCCGGTCTTCTGGCCGAGCACCGAGCGCAACCGCCAGATCACGAAGACGGCCAGCGCCAGGAAGATGATCGTCGTAACGTCGAAACTGTCCTGCATCACCGATCCGATGGTGGCCGCGGCGAGACCCTGCGCCCCTTGCTCAGGTCAGGCCCGGTGCGGCGCCGGCAAAGCGCGCATAATTCAGGCCGACTCATATCCGACCAACGCGCCGGGAGCGAGCCGGTTGTATCCGGAGGTCGACTGATCCCGCACGCGGATGCGATATGGGTTGCGGATGCCGCCAGCGCCAGCGTCGCGCCAGCTCGCTTGTCCAGGCTCAGTGCGCGTGTTAGCGGCCCTGCCGTTTGGGGCAGTTCCTCGGCGCGATCCGGCGGCGCCCGCCGTGACAACAACCCGCGCCGGCGCTGCCGGTCGATCGAGAAGGATGATCCGCATGGCCGACTCCCCGGCAGCGAACGGCAACGGCGGCGGCATGCCGCAGGGCGATGCGCCGACCATCAACGCCCTGGCGCAGTACACGAAAGATCTGTCCTTCGAGAACCCGAACGCGCCGCGCTCGCTGCAGCCCAAGGAAGGTCAGGGGCCGCAGATCAACATTCAGGTGAATGTGAACGCGCAGCAGCTCTCCGAGACGGACTTCGAGGTCGAGCTGAAGCTCGAGGGCGACGCCAAGATCCAGAACGAGGTGCTGTTCGCCTTCGAGGTGACGTATGCGGGCGTCTTCCGGCTCCTGAACATCCCGGCCGATCAGATCCATCCGGCGGTGATGATCGAGTGCCCCCGCCTGCTCTTCCCCTTCGCCCGCCAGATCGTGGCCGAGGCGGTGCGCAACGGCGGCTTCCCGCCCCTGTACATCGACCCGATCGACTTCGTCGGCCTCTACCGGCAGAAGATCATGGAGCAGCAGGGCGCGCCGGGACCGCTCGCGTCCTGAGCCAGCGACCGGCGGCCCCTCAGCGGCCGCCGGGTCCGCGATAGACCGCCGCCAGAGCGCGCAGGGCCTCCGCGGGGCGCCCGGTCAGGCGGCGGGCGCGCAGCACGACGAAAGTGCGAGGCAGTTCGGGCAGGCCGAGCCGGCCACCGACCTCCACGGCGCCGGGCGGCGCCGYGCTCGGCGCGAGGGCCGCCACAGCGAGGCCGGCCATGACGGCCGCTCCCACCGCCAGCACGCCGCCGCCGACGAACACCTCCGTCCAGGGCAAGCCGGCTGCGTCGAGGACGCGCATCGCCGCGCCCCGGACATTGCAGGGTCCTGCAAGGCCCGCGAGCCGCAGCGTCTCACCCGGCCGGGGCGCGGGGAAATCCGGTGCGGCGAACCAGCCCAGCCGCTCCTCCGCCAGGATCGTCCCGCCCTCGTCGGACGCATCCTCGGTCCGCAGGATCACTGCGTCAAAACCCCCCTCGCCGGACGCGCCGAACGCCGTCGCGAGGTCGCGCGAGGGCACGATCCGCACCTCCGTGATGAGCCCGGCCCGATCCAGCCCCAGGCGGCGCAGCAGTGCGGGCAGGTCTGGTCCGGCGACGTGGTCGCTGATTCCGAGGCTGAGCCGGGCTGGCGCCGCGGTCACCAAGTCGGCCACCGCGCTGTCATGGGCTTCCAAGAGGCGCCGTGCCGCCGGCAGGAACAGGGCGCCCTGCCGGGTCACGTCCACGTGCCGCGGGGTCCGGTCCAGCAGTCGCGTGCCGAGCCTGTCCTCCAGGCGCTTCAGGCGGAGGCTGATCGCTGCCTGCGACGTGGCGAGCGCCTCGGCGGCCCGCGTGAAGCTGCCGAGATCGACCACGCGGACAAAGGCCAGAACACCCTCGAGGTCCAGCAGACGGCCGGCGACCATAACGATGCCTTATCGTAGATATCTGTACAGATATGTCGCTGTTATCGTGACTGCATGCAAGTCTCGCTCGTCCTTCAGGAGCGTCCCATGCTGATCACTCGTTACCGGCATCGTCTGCCGACCGACTACGCCATGGACGGGATCCGCGAGCGCGTCGCCGCCCGCGCGGCCGCCTGGGACGCGGCGCCGGGCCTCGTCTTCAAGGCGTTCGCGATCGAGGACCGGGCGCGCGGGGCGGCCGCAAACGCCTACAGCTCCCTGTATCTCTGGCGGGATGCCGGCGCCGCCGCCGATTTTCTGGCCGGACCCGGCTTTCGCGCCGTGATCGAGAGTTTCGGCCGTCCGCGAATCGAGACTTGGCTGGCGGTCGCTTTCGCCTTCGGATCGAGCGCCAGCGCTTGCGCCCTCTCGGAGGTGACCCGGCTCGTCGCCCCGGTCGAGGATCTCGCCACCCTGCGCGATGACGAAGGGCAACGCGGGTACGACGTCGCGGCGGAAAGCGACGTCCTCGCGACAATCGCCGGTCTCGATCCCGACGGATGGCGACTCACCCGGTTCACCCTCCGCGCTGAGCCGGCGGCCGGGATGGCCGGGACCGAGATCGCCCATCTCGCAGCGCCGGGCCTCGCTGCGGCACGCGGCCGCTGATCACCCCCTCTTGCCCAGGACCCAAGCCATGCCTCTGACCCGCATCTCCCTGCGCGCCGGGACCACCGACGCCTACCGGGCCGCCCTCGTCGCAGGCGTGTATGACGCCCTGCGTGAGACCTTCGCGGTGCCAGAGGGTGACCTGTTCGCCCTCGTGCACCAGCATGACGCGCCCGATTTCGCCTACGGATCCGACTATCTGGGGATCGAGCGCAGCGACCGTCTCGTGATCGTTCAGATCACCGCCAATGCCACGCGCGGCACCACGCAGAAGCGCGCCCTCTACGCCGCCGTGACGCGCAATCTCGCGCGCGATCCCGGCCTGGCGCCGTCGGACGTCTTCATCAACCTCGTCGAGGTCGATCCGGAAAACTGGTCCTTCGGAAACGGGCTGATGCAGTACGGACCATCGGGATCCTGACGCCGGGCGCGCGGACCGGTCCGAGAGCCGGTGCGACGCAGACGGACGCAATCGAGGCTTGACCGTTCCGGTGTCCGCGTTCAGGTCCCGAGCCCGAAACGGCTCCAGGATCATATGGCCCCCACCGCAAACCTCGCCCTGATCAATCTGTTCACCGGCGACATCCAGGGGGGGCTCGGACCCTTCCTCGGAACTTGGCTGGCGGAGTCGGCCTCGTGGAGCCCGGCGCGGGTTGGGTTCGTCGTCACGCTGGTCGGGTTCGGCACGCTGTTCCTGAGCGGCCCGTTCGGCGCGCTGGTGGATCGATTTCCGCGCCCGCGCCTGCTGATCGCGCTCGCCTGCGGTGCGATCCTGATCGGGACGCTGTCGCTCCTGCCGGCGCGCAGCCTCCCGGCGGTCCTGTGTGCTCAACTCCTCGCCGCGGCCGGGGGCACGCTTCTGCTGCCCGCCGTCGCGTCGCTGACCCTGGGAATCGTCGGCAAGGACCGGTTTCCGGCGCAGCAGGGTCGCAATCAGGCCTTCAACCACGTCGGCATCCTGATCGCAGCGGGGGGCATCAGCCTCGGCACGGGATATTTCGGTCCCGCGATCGCCTTCTGGGTGCTCGGCGGCATGGCGGTGGCGGCGATCGTCGCGACCCTGACGACATCGGCGGGCGCCTGGAACCGCCGCCGCGCCGTGGGCTGGAAGGAGGATGACGCGGAGGAGCCGCAGCGCAGCGGCATCCGTCAGGTCCTCGGGAATCGCCGCCTGCTGGTTTTGACCGTGGCGCTGACGCTGTTCAATCTCGGAAACGGCGGCATGCTCTCGCTGCTCGGCCAGAAGTTGGTGGCGACCGCGGCCGATGCCACTACTTGGACGGCCCGTTACGTGATGGTGGCGCAGCTGGTGATGGTACCGGTGGCGTTGTTCGCCGGGTCGCTCGCGGACAGGCGGGGACGCCGTCAGCTGCTGATGGTCGCCTTCGCGGTGCTCCCCATCCGCGCACTCCTGTCCGGGCTCATCGACGATCCGGTCTGGCTGATCGCCGCCGAGGTGCTGGACGGTGTGGCCTCCGGCATCGTCGGGGTCGCGGTGCCGGTGGTGGTCGCCGACTTGACCTGGGGATCGGGCCGCACCCAGACGGCACTCGGCAGCGTCAACGCGGTGCAGGGAATAGGCGGTGCCCTGTCGGGCTGGTACGGCGGCCTGTCCTACGGGGTGTTCGGCTGGACCGGCGCTTTCCTCGCGCTCGGTGTGCCGGCCCTTGCCGCCCTGGCCCTGGTGATCTGGCTCGATGCCACGCCCGAACCCGGGCGGCGTCGCCGTCAGCGGGACCGACGCAGCGCCGTCGTTCAGGGGACCTAGACGTCCCCGTGGTCGGGGGCCGATGGAAGCACATAAGCCGCGCCGCGCGCGCGGCCGGCGTCCACCCGGCGGCGCTTCTTTTGCGGTGACGGAGCCACCCGGCTCCGTTCAGCCGATATGCGGGCCGCCGGTGGCGGCCGGGAACCGGTCGGCCAGTGCCCGACGCAGCTTTTCCAAGGCGCGGTTCTCGATCTGGCGCACCCGCTCCTTCGAGATGCCGAGGCGCTGCCCGAGCGCCTCCAGGGTCGCCTGATCCTCGGCGAGGCGGCGCTCGCGCACGATCCGCAGCTCACGCTCGGAGAGCACGGTCAGGGCCTGCTGCAACCAGCTGAGACGCCGCTCGCCATCGACCGTGGCGCTCACGGTCTCGTCCGGCAGGTCCGCGCCATCGACCAGGAAATCCATCCGCTCCGACGAGGCGTCGCTGTCCTCGCCCACCGGCGCATTGAGCGACATGTCGGGACCGGACAGGCGCGCATCCATCAGGGCGACGTCGTCGCGAGAAACGCCGATGGCGGTCGCGATGCGGCGGTGGATCTCATCGCCGACATGCTCCTCGGTGGACTGCATCAACCGGGCGCGCAACCGGCGCAGATTGAAGAACAGCGCCTTCTGGGCCGAGGACGTCCCGCCCCGGACAATCGACCAGTTGCGCAGGATGTAGTCCTGGATCGACGCGCGGATCCACCACGTCGCGTAGGTGGAAAACCGGACATCCCGCTCCGGCTCGAACCGGGCGGCCGCCTCCATCAGGCCGACATGGCCTTCCTGGACGAGATCGGCCATCGGAAGGCCGTAGTGACGAAACCGCCCTGCCAGGGCGATGACGAGGCGCATATGGGCGGAGATCAGACGGTGCAGCGCGCGCTCGTCGCGGTTGTCCTTCCAGCTGACGGCGAGGCCCCGTTCCTCCTCGCGTGCCAGGAAGGGCGCCTCCATGGCAGTCCGTATGAACTGCCGACGAATTCCCGCGATCTCAGCCATCCGCCTGCCTCTTGTTGTCGAGTGCTGTTGCGGCGCCGAACCGATGGCCCGGCGCACAGGCGTCACCTGAGGGGTGACGCCAGGCAACCGACAACGGAAGGCAAAACGCGAAAGTTCCGCCCCGATGCCCCACAATGCGACAACCGAGCGGTTACGAATTCGTGTTCTCGCTGGGTGACATGGGATCCGGCGCCGCAGCGTCCAGCCCCAGGCTCCCGAAATGCCCGTGCCGGCCGACGGATCGAGGTGCCGCCGAGCAACAAAAAAACCCGGCCGCCAGGGCCGGGTTCGGTGTCGTCGTGGCGTTGAAGTCGCGCGTCAGGCGGCCTCTTCCTGAATGTCGTCCGCGTCGCTGTCCCCTTCGGCTTCCGCCTCGGGTTCGGCCTCGCTCTTCGCCCGGCGGGGCGACTTCGCAAGGCTCTGCTCGATCAGCTTGAGCGCTTCGGTCTCGGTGATGCGGTTGACCGAGGAGATTTCGCGCACGATCCGATCCAGGGCGGCCTCGTAGAGCTGGCGCTCGGAATAGGACTGCTCGGGCTGAGCCTCCGACCGGAAGAGGTCGCGCACGACCTCGGTGACGGCCAGCAGGTCACCCGAATTGATCTTGGCTTCGTATTCCTGGGCGCGGCGCGACCACATCGTGCGCTTGATCCGCGCGCGGCCGGTCAGCAGATCGAGGGCCTTCTTCACCAGTTCCGGCTCGGCGAGCTTGCGCATGCCGACGCTGTTGGCCTTCGCGGTCGGGACGCGCAGAACCATCTTGTCCTTCTCGAATGAGACGACGAACAGCTCAAGCTTGTAGCCCGCGATCTCCTGCTCTTCGATCGCGGTGATGCGACCGACGCCGTGGGCCGGATACACGACAGCCTCGCCGGTCTTGAAGCCCTGCCGGCCTGTGGTCGTCGTCTTCTTGGCTGTGGTCATGCGAGAAGGGCCTCCACTGGCGCGCAGCGTTCGGCGCCGCGCGAAACCGTGTTCTTCCGGGCGGGATACCCGGTTTGCCTCGCCGCTCCCGAACTCCGCGCGCCACGCGCGAAAGTCCCGGTCGTTCCCCGGCGCGGCCGTGCAAACGCCTAGCGCGTCCGCAGAAGTCACCTTCAGCGGTCGAGCGCGTACTACTCCTAACCCACGAAATTCGAAGGCGTTTCAGCTGGAGGGAGCACGTCAGGCGCGAGCGACGGCAGACGGATTGTCTACCACAATCCGGTGCGCAGATCAAAGCATCCCTGAAGACGCACGCGCGGACCAAGCGCGGCGCTTAAGAGTTTTACACCGGTGCGGCGAGACAGGAATGTCCTGGCCGCGTATCAGGGCTTCGCATGACGCAGCTCGGCCATAGCTGTCACCGGCTGAGCGGGGCCGGCAGAACTTCCCTACAATTGGGAAGTTCCGCGTGGGGCGGCGTCAGATCCTGTGGATTTGCCGGGTTCAGTCGCCGCTGCCGGGGTTCGGCGAGAAATGCGCCTCCAGCTTTCCGGACTTGCCGTCGAACTCCTTGGCGTCGGCAGGCGCTTCCTTCTTCTGCGTGATATTGGGCCATGTCTTGGCGTAGTCGGCATTCAGCTTCAGCCACGTGTCGAGGTTCGACTCGGTGTCCGGCTTGATTGCCTCGGCGGGGCATTCCGGCTCGCAGACACCACAATCGATGCACTCGTCCGGATGGATGACGAGCATGTTCTCGCCTTCGTAGAAGCAATCCACCGGACAGACCTCAACGCAGTCCGTGTACTTGCACTTGATGCAATTGTCGGTGACGACGTATGTCATCGGATGTCTTCGTCCTAAAACAGACTTGGCCCGGGCGGAGCCCTGGGACGGCCCGCACGCCCGGTTGGCGCTGCGAGGGGGACGCCGGTGAAGCCCGGCGCGGGGCCGGGTCTCGGAAGCCAACGGCTCTAGACGCTGCCTCCCGGGCTGACAAGCGCACGGGCGCCGCATCCGGTCCGCGTCGGGTCTCTCTCCGGGGTGCTGTGGCCCGGCCTCATCACTCCGAGGGCATGTCCCGCACCGTGCCCCCGGACAGGTCGTCATAGAGCAGCCGCGCCTCCGGGGCCGAGCCCCGCCGCGCGCCCAGGTCGAGCACTCGCACGGCCAGGGTGGCGTGCGGCGCGGCGACCGTCACCACGTCGCCGATCCCGATGGCCTTGGCGGGGTTCTCGACCCGGTTGCCGTTCATCCGCACGAAGCCGTCGGATACCAGCCGCGCGGCCAGGGACCGGGTCCGCGCGAAACGCGCGAACCACAACCATTTGTCGAGCCGCTGCCGATCCTCCCGCATCGGCGGCGAGAGTCAGCGCTTCCCGCCGTCGCCGGCCTCGAGCTGCGCCTTGAGCGCCGCCAGCTTGGCGAAGGGCGAATCCGGATCCGGGGCACGCTCACGCCGGGGCGGCCGCTGATCGGGCCGCGGACCGGCCTGGCGCTGCTCGGTGCCGCGCTGGTCGTCCCGGCGCTCCGGCCGGCCGCCCTCGAAACGGTCGCGGCGGGGGCCACGATCCCGTCCGGGACGCGGACCGCCTTCGCCTTCAGCCCGGCGCTGCTGGCCGCCCTCCGGACGTCCCTGGCCCGGATGCTGGCCCTGCTGGCCCCCGTCGCGACCGCGACCGGTGCCGCGGGGGCGGTTCTGCGGACGCTGATGGGCCGGACGCTGATGGCGCTGCAGGCGCCAGATCTCGATCTGAGGGATCTCGGCAGGCGACGCGCCCTCCGCGCCGGCGGCCTCCGCGACTTCGTCCACCGCAGCTGCAGGCTCGCCCGGCTCCGATCCGGCCGGCTCCGACGGCTCGGATGCCGCCCCGTCCTGTGCCGCCACGGGCTCGTCGGTCGCGTCGCTTTCTCGGGGCGCTTCGGCCGGCTGCTCCGCCACGGCGTGAGCGTCGTCGGCCTGCGGGACTTCCACCGGGGCCTGCACCGCAGGTTCTTCGACGGCCGCCGCAGCTGTCGTGTCGGCCTCGGAAGCGTCGACCTCGGCGGGCGGTGCCTCGGCATCGCCTGCCTCCGGTCCATCGACGGG
>NZ_JBFUGA010000086.1:0-26383 GCF_056403155.1 Methylobacterium sp. P3_A11 | reverse complement strand
GTCCTCGGGCAGCTTCGCCAGGGCGATCTGGACCCGGTTGTTGACGTTGACGGCGTTGATGTCCGGATCGGTGCCGAGTTCGAAGGATCCGGTGAGCGTGTAGCTGCCGTCGTTGCCGCTGACGCTCTTCATGTAGAGCAGCTTGTCGACGCCCACGACCTGCGACTCGATGGGCTGTGCGACCGTGGATTCCACCACCTCGGCCGAGGCGCCGGGATACATCGTCGTCACCGAAACCTGAGGCGGCACGATGTCGGGGTATTGCGCCACCGGGATGGTGAACAACGCCAGCGCACCCGCGATCGTTATGACGATCGCGATGACCACCGAGAGGCGCGGGCGGTCGACGAAGAGCGCCGAGACCATGGCCTCAGGTCCTGCTGGCCGACTGGGCGATCGGGTTCGCCCGCACGGGGATCCCGGGCCGCACCCGCGGCAGGCCATCGACGATGACGAGTTCCCCGCCGGACAGGCCCTCGTCGATGACGGCGTCCGGGCCGGTGCCGCCGGAACCGGGTTTGACGCGCCGGATCACGGCTCGCCCGTCCTCCACGACGAAGACGTAGACGCCGCCCTGGTCGGCGATGAGTGCCGCCTGCGGCACGACCACCTTCTGCTCGGGCTCGCCGACCTGAAGGGCGACCCGGACCAGCTGCCCGTCGCGCAGCGCGCCCGCCGGGTTCGGCATGACGGCGCGGACCGAGACCGTGTCGGTCGTGCGGTCGACGCTGATGTTGACGAAGTCGACCCGGCCCAGCTGGCCGTATTCCGAGCCGTCCTGGAACCGGATCCTGACGCCGACCTTGCTGCGGTCCGGGCTTTTCGCGCCTTGCTGGTAGCGCAGGAACTCGCGCTGGCTCACCGGGAAGGTGACGTAGATCGGGTCCTGGCTGACGATCGTGGTCAGCACGCCGCTGTCGGGCCCGACCACGTTGCCCTTCGTCACGCTCGTGCGGCCGATCTGGCCGGCGATGGGAGCGGTGATATCCGTGTAGCCGAGATTGATGCGGGCGGTCTCGAGACTGGCCTCGTCGCCCGTGACGGCGCCCTTCGCCTGATCGAGGGCGGCGCGTGCCTGATCGCGGGCAACGACGGTTCCCGAGTTGCGGTCGAGCAGGTCCTGGGCGCGCTGCAGCTGGATGGCGGCCAGGGCCTGCGCGGCCTTGCTGCGCTCCAGGGCGCCTTCGGCTTGCTTGACCGCGGCCACGAACAGGTCACGCTCGATCCGATAGAGGGGCGCCCCGGCCTTGATCGGATTGCCCTCGGTGAACAGAACCGCCTCGAGATAGCCGGTCACGCGGGCGCGCACCTCGACGCGGCCCACGGCCTCGATCCGGCCCACGAAGTCCAGCGCCTTGTCGAGAGCCTTGCGCTGGGCCGCGACCGTTCCGACCGGCAGCGCCGCATTGAGATCGCCCTCGCCGCGGACCGATGGACAGAGACCGGCGGTCAGCAGGAGACCCAGCACCAGGGAGCGGAAGCGGACCATGACCGAGCCTCGCGACGGCTCGAAAAAGCCGCGCGACCCCATCTTCGCAGGCACCGGACTTTTCGCTTGATCGAGTGGGACTCACCGGGGCCGAAGACGCAGCCACCGAGCTTACGCGATGCGGTGCCGGGGATTCGGGTCGTGCCGGTCCCGCGCGTCACCGACCGTGACCCGTGACGCGCCGCGGGACGCATCGGCGTCCTGGGCCTCAACCGCTGCCGAGGTTGGCCCGACGCGAGAGGTCAAGGCCGGTTCCATCGCGCAACAACAGGGTTCGCAGTCGATCGGGGCCGAGCACGCGCCCGAGTTCTCGAAACGCGAAGTAAGGCAGCAAGGCCACGGTCATGATGAGGGTCACCGCCGCGACGCCGAAGACGCCGCCCCCGCCGATTGCCGGCACACTCGCGCGCCATGCCTGTCCCCGATACAGCCCGATTGCCATCTCCTCGAGGCCGTAGGCGCTCACCAGGACCGCCGCGAAGACGCAGGAACGGGCGATGATCGGATAGATCAGGGGTCTGCCCTGAAGGTGCGGTCGGGCATCGAGATGCTCGGCGATGAGCATGACCTTCGCCAGGATCCACGCGTTGAGGAAGGCCAGCCCATAGAATTGATAGGCAATACCCTGTCGCGACAGGACGGCATGTTCATGAAGGATCAGGATTCCGAATATGATCCAGAGATATGAGAAAATACCGAGGATATGCTTGATCTCCGACAACAATCTGCGCCCGAATTTCCGGATCCGAGATCCATCTCGTTCTGCAGAGCAGGAAGACGCGTCACCCGGCCCGGATGAGGTTTGGTGACAGGAATTGTCCATGAACAATTCTCTTTCCTCCCAACCCCTATGCGCTGTCTTTTTCTTCGCGAAAACAGGGCGATCATCAGGAATTCGCAGCCGGGCGACACCTCCGCGAGCCGGCCGCATTCATGCCGCAACCCGAAATATTATCATTGATGATATATATAATTCGGCTTATTATCTTTCCGCCATCCAATAAAATAGTCCGAGAAATTTTATCGGAAACTATCCTGTGCTCCGCGATGGTCGATCGCGCCCATCATTGCAGGTCCCGCTGAGGGTGCTTGATCATGCGGGACATGAAGACCCGACGATCGCGCATGCCGCGCCAGCCCGAACGAAACTGCGAACACTGTTGTCCTTGAGATCACGAGATACCGTCGATCGGCCTCCTGCCGCACGCGATCTCCGGGCGCCATGCAGCCCCGCTGAACAGCGTTCGGTCAGTCGAAATGCGAGCTTCGGCCTTGCGGCAACCCTGGCCATTCAGCCGTCCTTACAGGCATTTCCGAAGCTAATATCGGCAATTATTGAATCGCGAGCAGCAATCAGACTCCCATCGAAACAATTTCTACAAAAAATCGAATCTTCATGGGCGGAACTTCGTGAAAATAAATTGATCCCATGACTCGATTTGCCGCAAGTCTAGAGCTCGTTGATGCCGACGATGCAGAACCCATGCCCGAAAGGATCGCTGCAGAAGGCGACCGGAGGAAAGCCCGGCACGCGGTGCACCTGCTCTGACGTTGCGCCATTCGCCACAGCGCGTGCGAGCGTCCCTTCGAAGTCGTCGACCCGAAAGTCGATGTGCACCGGCGTCCAATGGCGCTCATACCGGCGACGGTCGCCGCTGCCCGGCGCAGGGGAGGATCCGGCCGGTTTCGCGAGAAGCCCGATCGTTTCAGTCCCCGCAGTGAGCTTCGCGTAACCGGGATGGGGACGGGACGTCTCGACGAAGCCAAAGACGTCACCGAAGAACTTCAGGCCCTCATCGATCGACGGGACGTCGATGGAAACAGTCACCTTCATCTCAGCCGTTCCATCCGCTGGCATGTTGACCGGTCTGTGCGGAGCCGAACGCCGATTCGGCCCCGTGATCCTGCCGGAACACCCGTTCCGGCAGGCGTCGGCGTCCCTTGTCCATGCCGTCGCCGGCAGGGAGCGGTTCCGACGTCCGCATTCATACGGGTTCCGAAGGTGGGGGCGGCGCCCGGTTGTCTTCCGGCGCTCCGCGCGTCAGCACGATGTGGGTCGCAAGCTCCGTCGGGACCGTTTCCGTCACCCGATAGCCGAGGCTCGGCAGGTCGATGCCCGCGAACAGGTGCTCGCCCCGGCCCAGGACAACAGGCGACACCGCCACGTGCAAGTCATCGATCGCGCCCGCGAGCAGATACTGGCGGACCGTCGACACACCACCGCCGATCTTGACATCCAAGTCGCCGGCGGCGGCCCTGGCCTGGTCGAGCGCCGCCTCGATCCCCCCGGTGACGAAATGGAAGGTCGTCCCGCCCTCCATCACGATGGGCGCCCGGGCGTGGTGGGTGAGGATGAAGGTCGGCGCGTGATACGGGGGGTTGTCGCCCCACCAGCCCTTCCAGTCCGGCCCGCCCCAATCGTCGCCGGCCGGCCCGAACATGTTGCGGCCGAGGATGAAGGCGCCGAAGCCGTCCATCGCGGCGTCGGCGAACCGGTCGTCAGTCCCGCCCTCCTGCCCGATCATCGATCGGAAGGCCCGTGTCGGGAAGAACCACCGCATCAATTCCGGGCCGCCTTTCCCGAGGGGATGCTCCAGGCTCTGGTCCGGGCCGGCCCCGAAGCCGTCGATGGAGACTGCGAAGCCTCTCGCGCGCACCCTGCCCATGGCCGTCAGCCCTGTGCGTCCGGGGAGACGATCAGGTCGTCCAGCTGCGCGAATTGCTCGCCCCACCCGCTCGGGCTTCCCGAGGCCAGGGCTGCGTCGAGGGCTTCCTTCGAGGGATAGAGCTCGTGCACGACGACGTCCGTCGCGCCGTCCCGGTCCTCGAAGGTCACCGTGGTGAGGTGCCCGTCCGCGCCCCCTTCGTCATTGGTCCAGACGAGGCGGGCGTGCGGCGTCACCTCGATGTATCGGCCGAAGAACGCCATGGGTTGCTCCGAGGCGGGATGGCCCATCACCAGACGGTACGTGCCGCCCGTACGGATCTCGGCCTCGAACGCGATCAAGGAGACCCCGCAGGATTCGGGTACCCACCATCGCCGGAACAGCGTCGGCTGCGTCCACGCGTCGAAGACGATCCGCGGCGGGGCATCGACGGTTCGCATGACAACGAACGCCCTGTCCGATGTCCGCTCCATCGTCGTGGGTGCCTGCCCGGCGCTGGTATCAGGCCGCCCACCTGCATGCATCGGCATCTCGCACGTCATCACGCGCCTCCCGTCACGCCGCCTGGCGCGGGCCGGCGAGGCCGAGCCTGTTGCCCGCCGGATCGGCGATGTTGGCCGAGTAGCTGCCCCCGGGAATCGGGTCGGGCCCCTTGAGAACCGTGCCGCCGCCCTCGCGGACCGTCGCGAGGGCGGCATCGATGTCGGCCACGTGAACGTACCAGTTCCATCGGGCCGGCGCGCCGGTGGCCGCGCTCGACATCACCGCGCCAGGGCGTAGGTCGCCTCGGCCGATGAAGGCGTACTCGCCCATGCCGCCCATCGGCATGGCCCCGAGCTTCTCCCAGCCGAACAGCGCCCCATAGAACGCGAAGGCTGCCTCGGGATCCGGGGTAGCGAGTTCGATCCACACGCCGTGGCCGAGGGTCTGCTCCGTCCCGAGGGGGACGGGTCCGAAGGCGCGGCTCCTGCCGGGCCGGGCCGCCTTCATCACCGCGAAGACAACGTCCTGCGGGTCGCTCACCATGGCGAACCGGCCGACATGGGGGATGTCGACGGGCCCGAACCGGACCCGACCGCCGAGGTCCACCACCCGGGACGCCAGGGCGTCGACGTCGTCGGTCGCGAGGTAGACCGCCCAGCCGGGAAAGCCGGGCGCTTGGGGCATCGACTGCCGGATCCCGGCCACGGGCTCCCCGTCGGCCTCAGCGACCCGGTAGCCGCCATGCTCCGGCATCGGCGACGGTGCGATGCGCCAGCCGGCGACAGCCGCGTAGAAGGCTTGCACCGCGTCCTGGTCGACCGCATTCAGCTCGAACCAGATGGGGGTCCCCTCGACAGTTGGCATCCGGCGCTTCTCCCTGACAACCGGCGCATCGGCCGCGTCCCGGCACCCCTTAAGGTCCCGCTTTGCCCAGGCTGGCATTTCCGGTTACACAAGACAACCATGCAGTCAGAAAAAATAACTGGTGAGGCATTCGCACCGCGGGAGCGACGGTACGACGACGCTTGCGGCACGGCGCTCGCCCTGGAATTCATCGGCGAGCGTTGGTCGCTGCTCATCATGCGGGAGCTGGTTTTCGGCCCCCGCCGCTTCGGCGAGATTCGGGCGAACCTCCCGGGCATCAGCGCCAACGTGCTGACGCAGCGCCTGGTGAGCCTGGAGGAGGCGGGGATCGTCCTGCGCTACCAGCTGCCGTCTCCGGCCAACGTGCAGGTCTACGATCTGACGGAGTGGGGCCGCGAGACCGCGCCGCTGATGCGCGACCTGGGGCGTTGGGCGGCGCGCTCGCCCCGGCACGATCCGCGCCTCTTCATGTCGGCCGCGTCGGCCATGATGTCGCTTCAGGCCCTGGTCGACCGCACACGTGCCGCGGAGCTGTCCGTGTCGGTCGCCTTTCACTTCCCCGGCGAGGACTTCGTCGCGACGGTGGCCGGTGGTGAGATCGTTGTGAGACGGGGTGTCATGGAGGCACCCGACCTCGCGTTCACGGGCGACACGATGGCGATGCGCCGCACGATTTACGGCAAGGCGCCGCTGGCTCAAGACGGTGCGGGCGGAACGCTCGCCTTCGCGGGCGAGGCCGATCTCGTCCGGTCGTTCGTCGCTCTCTTCGCTCTGCCCGCCAAAACGCGTTGAGGGCCGTGCAGGCGGTCAGGCCGGATCGACATTGCGCGCCGGACCGGCCGTTCAGCTCGGAGCCCATCCGGGCCGTTCGGCGGAGTTCTGCGGCATCTCCGAAGCGGATATCGCACTGGGCCGGATCACGGGTCCTGCGTGCGACGACGGCCGCAGGGACCTCGCGCGCCGCCGCGATGGAGGCGGGCGCCTCTCTCGGCCTCACCGGAGCGACGGCTCGGGCGTGCGGGCCTAGGCTTCGGCCGGTGTCGGGGCGGCCGGATCGCGGGTCACGCCGAACTCGGCGGCGAACTTGCCGAAGAACTCGTCGGCGAGCTTGCGCGAGGTCGCCTGCATGAGCCGGCCGCCGAGGGTGGCGATCTTCCCGCCGACCTCGGCCTTGGCGGTGTAGGCCAGGACCGTCTCGCCGCCCTCGGACGCGAGGGTCACGGCGGCGCGGCCCTTGGCGAAGCCGGCCATGCCGCCGTTGCCCTGCCCGACGAGGCTGTAGCCCTCCGGAGGACGCACGTCCTCCAGGCGAACCGTGCCCATGAAGGCCGCCGAGACCGGCCCGATCTTCAGGGCGACCTTGGCCGTCATCTCCTCCGGCGAGACCTGCACCAGCTCCTTGCAGCCGGGGATGCAGCGGGCGAGGACGTCCGGATCGTTCAGCGCCGCCCAGACGGCCTCCCGCGCGGCGGGGATCCGGTACTCGCCGGCGATGTCCATGTTCGTCTCCTCTCGCGAAGCCGCGCCGCCGGAGGGCCGGGGCGGGCGCTCAGACCGCGCAGTAGCGCGCCTGGATCTCCGGATCGTCCCGCAGCGCGGCCGCGGGGGCGTGGTAGACGACGGCACCGCCGTCCACGATGTAGACGCGATCGGACACCTCGAGGGCGAGCTCCACGTTCTGCTCGACGAGCAGGATCGTGGTCCCGGCCCGCTTCATCGCGACAAACTGCGCGAACATCTCCTCGACGAGGATCGGCATGATCCCCTCGGAGGGCTCGTCGAGGAGCACCATCACGGGCTCGGCCATCAGCGCGCGGGCGATGGCGAGCATCTGCTGCTCGCCGCCCGACATGGTGATCGCCTCCTGCTTCAGCCGCTGCTTCAGCCGCGGGAAGGTCTCGGCGATCACCTCGATCCGCCGCGCCTCGTCGCGGCGCGTCGCGCGACCGCTTCTGGCCGCCAGGATCCCGAGGCGCAGATTCTCCTCCACGGTCAGCCCCGGCACGATGCGCCGCTCCTCCGGCACGTAGGCGAGGCCCCGGTGGAAGCGCTCGTGGGGCGGCCGGTCGAGGATGTCGGCGCCCGCGAAGGTCACGCGGCCCGTGCGCTTCGCCACGAGGCCCATGATGGCCTTCAGCGTCGTGGTCTTGCCGGCGCCGTTGCGGCCGACCAGCGTGACGATCTCGCCGGGCCGCACCTCCAGAGAGAGACCTTGAAGGATATGGGAGTGGCCGTACCACGCCCGCAGGTTCTCGACCGCCAGGAGCGGCTGCGTGGCGGCGGCGCTCATGCGGTCGTGCCCGTCGTTCTGCCCGTCGTGTTGCCCAGGTAGACGCGGCGCACCTCGGGATGGGCGCGGATGTCGTCGGGGCTGCCCTCGGCGAGGAGCTGGCCCTGGTGGAGGACCACGAGGCGGCGGCACAGGCCCATGACGAGCTTCATCTTGTGCTCGACGAGGATCAGCGTCCGCGTCTCGGCGAGGCGCTGCACGAGGTCCATCATCTCGCGCGTCTCCTCGGGGCTCATCCCGGCGGTCGGCTCGTCGAGGAGGAGGAGGCTCGGCTCGGCGGCCAGCGCCACCGCGATCTCCAGGGCGCGCTGCTCGCCGTGGGCGAGTTCCCGGGCGAGGCGGTCCATCCGGGCGCCGAGCCCGACCTCGCCGAGGAGCGCCTCGGCCCGCTCCGCCAGCTCGGGATAGGCCGCGCGGTCCCGGAAGACCGCGAAGCGGACCCGCCGCGCCTGGGCGGCCACCCGCACGTTCTCGCGCACCGTGAGGTGCGGGAAGACGTTGGTGATCTGGAACGACTTGGCGATGCCCATGCGGGCGAAGGCGTGCGGGGGCGATCCGGTGATGTCGCGCCCCCGGAACAGCACCCGGCCCTCGCTCGGCGGGAAGGCGCCCGAGATCAGGTTGAAGAAGGTCGACTTGCCCGCCCCGTTCGGCCCGATGATCGCCGTGATGCCGCCCTCCGGAAACGCGACCGTCACGTCCGACAGGGCGCGGAAATGCCCGAACCGCTTGCCGAGGCCCTCCGTGGCGAGGATCGGCGGGGCCGCCACGGGCGCCGTGGCGGGCGTGGCGACGACCGGGGCGGTGCTCACCATCCGGCCCTCCTGAGGCGCGCCAGCACCTCGCCCCAGATGCCGAGCGGCAGGAACAGCACGAAGGCGATGAAGATGGCGCCGACGAAGAGCTGCCAGTGGCTCGTCACGGTGGCGAGCCCGTCCTGCAGCAGCGCGAAGGTGGCGGCCCCCACGAAGGGTCCGAAGAAGGTCCCCATGCCGCCGAGCAGCGCCATCATCACGGCCTGGCCGGAGGTCGAATAGTGCATCGTCTCGATCGGCACGATCGAGAGGTGGATCGCCTGGAGGCCGCCCGCGAGGCCGCACAGGGCTCCGGAGATCACGAAGGCCACGAGCTTCATGCGGCGCACGTCGTAGCCGCAGGCCTGCGCCCGGCCCTCGTTCTCGCGGATCGCCTCGAGGGCGGCCCCGAACGGCGACGACAGGAGGCGCGAGAACAGCCAGACCGCGACCCCGACCACCGCCAGCGCGGCGTAGTACTTCACCACCGGGTCGAGGAGATTGAGGCGGAAGCCCGGCAGGGCGAGCGACGGCACGTTGATGCCGCGCAGGCCGTTCTCGCCGCCGGTGAAGGCCTCCGCCTGGTAGAAGGCGTAGTAGACGCACATGGACAGCGCCAGGGTCGTCATCGCGAAGTAGATGCCGCGGGTGCGGATCGCGAGCACGCCCATGACGGCGGCGATCCCGGTGGCGAGCAGCGTGCCGGCGACGAGGGCCAGGGCCGGGTGCAGCCCGAAATGGACGATGGCGATGCCGCAGCCGTAGGCGCCGCCGCCCAGGAAGGCGGCGTGGCCGAAGGACAGCAGCCCGGTATAGCCGAACAGCAGGTTGAACCCGAGGGCGTAGAGGCCGAGCACCAGGATGTTCACGGCGAGGGCCTGGTAGGGCGTAATCCAGGGGAACACGAGGAGGAAGGCGAGCGTCAGGGCGACGCGGTGCCGGCCGCACCACGCGAGCCGGCGGCCGGTCCGGCCGGAGCCCGGCCGGGCCGCCGGCAAGGTCGCCGGCAAGGTCGGCGGCAAGGCGCTGTCCTCCGTGACGGCGGGGGCAGGGGCGCGGGCGCTCATCCGAGGGCTCCGGCCCGGCCGAGGAGGCCCCGGGGGCGCACCAGCAGCACCAGGGCCATGAGGGCGAAGATCGCCATCTTGGTCATGTCGGGGGCGACGAGCGACGTCATCGCCACGACGATGCCGACGAGCAGCCCGGCGAGGACGGCGCCCCCCAGCGAGCCCATGCCGCCGACCACCGTGACCACGAAGGCCTCGGCCAGCACCGGGATGCCCATCTCGGGCGTGACGCCCTGGAGGGGCGCCGCGAGGATGCCGGCGAGCCCGGCGAGCGCGCAGCCGAGGGCGAAGACCGCGAGCCAGACCTTCGCGATCTCAATGCCGAGCACCTGTACGATCTGCGGGTCGCGGGCGCCGGCGCGGATCACGAGTCCGAAGGGCGTGCGCTCGATGAAGAGCCAGAGCGCGCCCACCACGGCCAGCGCGAAGCCGATCAGGAACAGGCGGTAGAGGGGGAAGTAGCCGATGCCGATATCGACCGCGCCGCGCAGCTCGGGCGGCGCCCCGAAGGGCAGCCCGGTCAGCCCGAAGGCGATGCGCACGCTCTCGATCATGACGTAGGACAGGCCGAAGGTGAGGAGCAGCGGGTCGTCGATGCCGCGCCCGTAGAGGGGGCGCACGAGCACCCGCTCCACGGCGAGCCCGAGAAGCCCCATCGCCAGCGGCGCCGCGACGAGGCTCAGCCAGAAGCTGCCGGTGTAGCCGTAGAGGAAGACCCCGACATAGGCCCCGGCCATGAAGAAGGCGCCGTGGGCGAAGTTGACCACGTTCATCAGCCCGAAGATCAGCGACAGGCCGATGCCGACGAGGACGTAGATCGCCCCCAGCGCGATGCCGGTCACGAGCTGAAGGGCGAGGAGATCGAGGGGGAAGCCGCCGATCGTGATGTCGCTCAAGGCCGCGCCCTCCCGCGGGTTCGCAGGGCGCGCCTCACGCCTTGTGGCCGAGTTCGTCGCAGCCGCGCAGGAAGCGCTCGTCGGGTCCCTCGGTGCCGAGGATCGTGAAGACGTCGTCCGGTGTCTTCATGTCCTTCGACTTCGCCTCGACGATCAGGACCGACTGGACCGACTGGTGGTCGCATTTCCGGAAGCTCTGCGGCCCCTTGTAGAAATCGGCCTTCAGGCCCTCCATGGCGGCCACGACCTTGTCGGTCTCGACCGACCCGGCGGCCTTCACCCCCTCCAGCACCGAGCGGACGCCTGCATAGCCGAGCGCGCCGTAATCCGACGGCACGGCACCGCTATAGGCGGCGCGGAACCGGTCGTTGAACGCCTTGGCGGAGGGCACGCTGTCCTCCAGGCGCCAGTAATAGGAGGTGCCGCCGATCACGCCGTCGAAGGCGTCGCCGCCGGCCTTGCGGGCGGTGAACAGGAGGACCGGGGCCACCAGCTTGGTGTTGCGCTTCAGGCCGAACTCGGTGGCCTGCTGGATCGAGACGACCTGGTCCCGCCCGAAATTGCACAGGCACAGCACGTCGGGCTTGAGCGCGGCGATCCGGGGTAGGAAGGCCGAGTAGTCGGAGGCGCCGATCGGGTGGCGGATATCGGCCACGACCTCGATGCCCGAGGCCTCGCCGGCGCGCTTGAAGCCGCGCATCATCTCGTGGCCGTAGGCGTAGTCGGCGCTGAGGAAGGCGACCCGCTTGCCCGACTTCGGGAAGACGTAGCGGCCGACCGCCCCTGCGGTCATGTGCGGGTTCAGGGCCTCGTGGAAGGTGGTGCGGCCGAAATCCTTGGCCTCGTTGATCGCGTCGGACTGGCTGATCGAGTTGTAGATCACGCCGCGCTCGCGGGCGACGTTGTTGGTCGACAGGGTCACGGCCGCCGAGAGGCCGCCGACCAGGAAGTTGACCTTGTCCTTCTCGATCAGCTCGAGGGTGCGGGTCGCCGCCTCGCCGGGGTTGAGCTTGTCGTCGCGCACGAGGAGTTCGGCGGTGCGGCCCTGGAAGCCGCCGGCCTCGTTGAACTCCTTGATGGCGAGCTGGGCGGCGCGCACCTGGTCGTTCGCCTCGGCCCCGAAGGCGCCGGTGAGCGGCACCGGGAAGCCGATGCGGATCGGACCGCCGGTCGGCCCCCCTTGCGCGGCGGCCGAGCGCAGGAACGCCGGGGCGGCGAGCGCCAGCGCGGATGCGGCGGCGCTGCCCTGAAGCAGCCGGCGCCTGTCGAAGCTTCCCATTCCCTCGTCCCTCCGTTGGCGTGGCGTTTCCGCGTCGGGACCGGCCTCTTCGGCGGACCGTGCCCCGTGGTGGTCGATGCGTCGTCGTGGTCGATGTGTACCGACCGGGGAGGGCCATCCGTCCTTGCGAGCGCAGCGAAGCAACCCAGGGAGCCGCCACGTTCGGCAGCGTCCCGCTGCCCTGGGTTGCTTCGCTGCGCTCGCAAAGACGGGGAAGCCTGTCCGGTTTATCCTTCCTGTGATCAGATCAGTCCCAGCGCCTCCAGCACCACCTCGGGCGTCACCGGCTGGCGCGCGACCCGGGCGTTCAGCGGCGCGAGCGCGTCGTTGATGGCGTTGACGACCGCCGCCGGCGCGCCGGCGGTGCCGGCCTCGCCCGCGCCCTTGGCGCCGATCTCGGACGACGCGGTGGCCGAGACCACGTGGGCGACATCGATGTCGGGCATCTCGCCGGCCATCGGCACGAGGTAGTCGGCCATCGACCCGTTCAGCAGTTGGCCCTCCGCGTCGTAGAGGCAGTGCTCGAACAAGGCGCCGCCGATCCCCTGGACGATGCCGCCGCGGATCTGCTCGTCGACGAGGAGCGGGTTGAGCACGGTCCCGCAATCCTCGACGCACCAGTGCTTGAGCAGCCGCACGAAGCCCGTCTCGGTGTCGACCTCGACGTAGGAGGCCTGCACGCCGTTGGTGAAAGCGAAGGGGTAGTCCTTCGGCACGTAGTGCCGGGTCGCCACGAATTCCGGCTGCACGCCAGGCGGCAGCGTGTCCGGGCGGAAGTAGACGATGCGGCCGAGCTCCGCGAGGGGCATGCGCTCGGTCCCGGTGGCGGCGTCCACCACGGCGCCGTCGCGGATATCGAGGCTCCCGGGATCGGCCTGCAGGATCGCCCCCGCCACCGCCAGGACGTTGCCGCGCAGCGCCTTGCCGGCCTGCCACGCGGCCTCGCCGCCGATGCCGGCCCCGCGGGAGGCCCAGGTACCGCCGCCGTAGGGGGTCGTCTGCGTGTCGCCCGAGATCACCCGGACCCTGTCCATCGGCACGCCCGTGGCGGTGGCCACGATCTGCGCGATGATGCCCTCGGTGCCCTGGCCCTGCTCGGTGACGCTGACCGACGCGACGACGCCGCCCTGTGGATCGAGCCGGATCGTGCAGCCGTCCTGGGAGGAGATGCGCGCGCCGCCGACCCCRTAGAAGGCCGCCGACGGGTTGGTGATCTCGATGAAGGCCGCGAGCCCGATGCCCCGGTGGATCCCCCGCGCGCGCAGGTCCGCCTGCTCGGCCCTGAGGCCGTCGTAGTCCATCATCGCCTTGAGCTTGGCGAGCGCCGCCTGGTGGGACAGCTTCTCCAGCTTGATCCCCGAGACGCCCGCGCATGGGTAGGCGTCGTCGGGGATGACGTTCCGCTCGCGCACGGCCAGGGGGTCGAGGCCGAGGCGGGCGGCGCCGAGATCGACGAGCCCCTCGGCGACCATCGTGGCGATCGGGTGGCCCACCGCCCGGTACTGGCAGGTCGGCGCCTTGTTCTGGAGCACGACGCGCGCCCGTGCCCGGTAATGCTGGTGCCGGTAGGGGCCGCCGGTCAGGTTGACGACCTGGTTGGCCTCGACCGCGCTGGTGCGCGGGTAGACCGAGTAGGGACCGATGCCGGTGAGGTCGTCCATGTCGAGGGCGAGGATGTCGCCCGCGGCCGAGAAGGCCATCCGGGCGGTGACCCGGTGGTCGCGGGCGTGGATGTCGCTCTGGAAGCTCTCCAGCCGGTCGGCGACGAACTTGACCGGGCGCTTCAGCATCAGCGCCAGCGCACAGGTCGCCATCTCGTCGGGGTAGATGTGGACCTTGATCCCGAAGGAGCCGCCGACATCCTTGCAGATCACCCGCACGGCGCCCTCCGGCAGGACGAGGTGCTTGCACAGGATGTCCTGCATCATATGCGGCGCCTGGAAGGAGTGGTGGACGGTGAGCATCCCGTCCGCCGCCGCCCAGTCCGCCAGGATCGCCCGCGGCTCCAGGCAGACGCCCGTGTGCCGGCCGAACTGGAAGGTCTCCTCCACCACCAGGGCCGCGTCGCGGAAGGCCGCATCCACGTCGCCGACGTCGAGGACGCGCTCGAAGGCGAGGTTGTCGCCGAGCTCGGCGTGGATCGCCGGCGTCGCGGGATCGAGTGCCGTCTCCATGTCGACCACGGCGGGGAGCGGGTCGAACTCGACCACGATCGCCGCGAGCGCATCCTCGGCCTCGGCCCGGCTGCGGGCGACGACCGCGCAGAACGGCTCGCCGACCCAGGTCACCCGGTCGAGGGCCAGGGCGTGCTGGGGCGCCGAGCGCAGGCCCTTGAAGTGGCCGAGCACGCCGACCCAGGGCGTGCACACCGCGGCCAGTTCGGCGCCCGTCACCACCGCGATCACGCCGGGCATGGCCTTGGCGTCCGCGGTCTCCAGGGCGACGATGCGGGCATGGGCGTGGGGGCTGCGCAGGAAGGCGACGTGGCCGAGGCGGGCGACGGCGACGTCGTCCACGTAGACGCCCCGGCCTTCCAGGAGGCGCCGGGCGTTCGGCCGCGGGACCGAGCGGCCGATATAGCTGTTCGGCCGGTCGAGAAAGGTGAGGCCGCTTAGGTCCGCGCTCATTCGGCGGCCTCCCGGCCGGGATTGCGGCGCGCCTCGGCGGTCGCCGCGATCGCGTCGACGATGGCGTGGTAGCCGGTGCAGCGGCAGTAATTGCCCGCGATCGCCGCCCGGATCGCCGCGCGCGAAGCCGTCGCGTCCGCGTCGTCCAGCAGCTCGGCGGCCGTCACCAGCATGCCGGGGGTACAGTAGCCGCATTGCAGGGCGTTGCGCGTGTGGAAGGCGTCCTGCAGGTCGCGGATGCGGCCGCTCTCGGTCAGGCCCTCCACGGTCTCGACGGTGGCGCCGTCGGCCTGGACGCCGAGCATCAGGCAGGACCGCACCGCCCGGCCGTCAACCAGGATCGTGCAGGCGCCGCACACGCCGTGCTCGCAGCCGAGATGCACGCCGGTGAGGCCGAAGGATTGGCGCAGGAAATCGCCGAGATGCATCCGGGCCGGGACGTGCGCCCGCACGGCCTCGCCGTTCAGCGTGAAGGCGACCGCGTGCGCGCGGTCCGGGCTCTCAGACGCCATCGGGGCCGCCCTCCTGCGCGGTGCCGCCTTGCATCCGGGCCGCCACGCGGCCGAGGATCACGCGGGCGAGGTGGAGCCGCGTCGCGGCCTTGGTGGTCGGATCGTCCGGGGGGTCGAGTTCGCCGGCGAGGGCCGCCTGGGCGCCCGCGAGGTCTCCCGCCTCGATGGAGGCCGCGGCGGCCGGGGCCAGGACCGGCCGGTCGGCCACCCCGAAGAAGGCGAGGCGCAGGTCCGACAGGCCGCCCGCGCCGCGCCGCCCGGTCGCCGCGAGGCCGACGAGGGCGTAGTCGCCGTGGCGGCGCGACAGCTCGTCGAAGCCCCAGACCGCGTCGGCACCCGGCACCGGAAACTCGACGGCCGTGACGATCTCGCCGGGCTCCAGCGCCGTCGTGTAGAGGCCGAGGAAGAAGGCGTCCGCCGCGATGCGCCGCTCGGCCCCGGGGCCGCGCACCACGATGGTGGCGCCGGCGGCGAGGCAGCAGGCGGGCCACTCGGTGGCGGGATCGGCCAGCGCCACCGAGCCGCCGATCGTGCCACGGTTGCGGATCGCCGGATGGGCGATGTGCGGCAGGGCGGCGGCCAGCAGCGGCAGGCGTTCGCGCACGAGTGCCACGGTGCCGACGTCGCGGTGGCGCGTCATGGCGCCGATCCGCACCACGCCGTCGGCTTCCGAGACGCCGGCGAGTTCGGGAATCGCGTTGAGGTCGACCAGAAGGCCGGGCGCCGAGAGCCGCATGTTGAGGGCCGTGACGAGGCTCTGGCCGCCCGCGAGGGGAACGGCGTCCTCCCCGTGCTCGGCGAGCAAAGCCAGCGCCGCATCGAGCGAGGCCGGGCGCACATAGGCGAAGTCTGGCGCCTTCACGCGCGGCTTCTCCTCCCTGTGGACTTGCCCATGACCGCCTCGATGAGACAGGCTGGAAGCCCTTATTGATCGTTCGCTCAATAGAAGGCGAAAACGGTATGGCGTCAAGCAGGCCGGCAGACAGGGATGCGCGTGCTCCGGCCGGCCGGCGGCTGACGCCCGAGGCGCGCGAGCGCCAGATCGTCGCGGGGGCGATCGACTACTTCGCCGAGGTGGGCCTCGACGGGCACACCCGTGAACTCGCCCGCCGGCTGGGCATCACCCAGCCGCTCCTGTTCCGGTACTTTCCGACCAAGGCGGCCCTGATCGAGCGGATCTACGAGGAGGTCTATCTCAAGCGCTGGGATCCCGGCTGGGAGGCGACGGTGCGCGACACCGCCCTCCCGTGCCTCGAACGCTTCCGACGCTTCGAGATCGATTATCAGCACCGGATCGACGATTACGCGTGGCTGCGGATCTTCGTCTCGGCGGGGCTCAAGGGCTTCGATCTTCCGAGCCGCTATCTAGGCATGGTCCGGGAACGGATCTTCGCGCCGTTGCTGGCGGGCATGCGGGCCGAGTCGAACCTGCCGAACGCGCAGACGCAGGCGCTGTCCGACGCCGAGTTCGAGTTGCTGTTCGGCATCCACGGCGCCCTGGTCTATGTCGGCCTCCGCTCGCGGGTCTACGGGATCGACGGCGCCGCGGATCGCGACGGGGTCCGGGCCGCGATGCTCGACGCGGCCCTGCCGGGCCTGCACGCGACCCATCGCCGGGTGGTGCTGGGCGCCGGCCAGCGGGCGAGCGGATCGAGCCGGACCGGGTCGGGCGCCGGCGACCCGACGTCATGAGGTCCGACGCGCGGGCGACATCGCGCGACGAGCCCGTGCGGCACCGTCATCCGCGGATGGGTCGATGACTTCCGCGAAAACTGCGCTAGCCTTGCGGCGTGGAGGAACGCCATGACCCAGGGATCGCAACCGGCATTGGCGGCGCTGCCGCCGGATCTGGCGCGCGAGTTCGACGCGGCGCGCGGCAATGGCTGCGTCGGCACCCGCCTCCTCTCGGAGGACGCGCGCTGCCGGGTCTGGACCATCGTCCTGGCGCCCGGGGCGCGGATCGGCTTCCACACGCACGTCCTCGACTATTTCTGGACCGCGGTGACGGCGGGGCGCGCCCGCTCGCAGTACGGAGACGGGCGGGTCGCGGAGGTCGATTACCGCGCGGGCGACATCCAGCACCTGTCGTTCGGGCCGGGCGAGTCGATGACCCATGACCTCGCCAATATCGGCGACACGGAGCTGCTCTTCACCACCGTCGAGTTCCTGGACAGCGCGAACCCGCCCCTGGGGCTCCCGGATGCCATCCGCGCGGAGGCGACCCGCCGCGCGGCCTAAGCGAGGCGGACATCCGGCGGGACCGCCGTCCCGGCCATCACCGCCTCGGGGCTGCGAAACCGCTCCGCCGCCATCCGTTCGGCTGCCCCGCGCTGCTGCGCCTGCAGGTACGCGCCGAGATCGCGCCCCCGCGCCACGACCGCCGCTCCGTAGGCGCGTCGGGCGCGGTCGAAGGCCGCGAGGGCCGCGTCCACGTCGCCGCCCGCCACCTCCAGGGCGTCCACGAGGGCGGCGGCGTCCTCCATCGCCTTGGTCACGCCCATCCCGACATGGGGACGGGCCACGAAGGCCGCATCGCCGATCAGGGCGACGCCCCGGGCCGGAACCATGGTCGGCGTCTCGATGTCCAGGATCGCCTGCAGGAACGGCTGCTCGGCGCGCAGCATGACCTCGGTGAACGGCGGCGCGAGGATCCCCTCGGCGTCGGCGCGCATCGCCGCCAGCACCTCGGCCTTGATCCGGCCCGGCGGGATGGAGAGGGCATGGCGGATCCCGCCGGTATCGGTCAGCAGCGCGTGGAGCGCGGCCTCCGGGGTCGGCCTGTACCAGACCGCGTTGAAACTCCGCTTGGCTCCGGTCCCGTCCTCGAGGCTTGAGACCGGATAGCCGAGGATTTGCTCCCCCGGAGGCAGACAGAACGCGAAATGGCCGCAGATTGCCTCGCGGGTTGTGCGTGAGAGGGCGGCCTCGTCCACGACCGCGCGCCAGGCGACGTAACCCGCATAGGTCGGCGTCACGGCATTCAGGAACTGGCCCCGCACCGTCGAGAACTGCCCGTCGGCTCCGACGAGGAGGTCCGCCGTGATTCGACGGCCGTCAGCGAAGGACGCGACGACGTGATCGCCCCGATGGTCGACCGTGGCCAGCGCCGCCCCGAAGCGGACCCGGTCCGGCGGCAGGGCATCCAGCAACAGGCGATAGAGACGCCCCCAGCCCGCGAGCACCTGCGGCAGCCTGCGTTCCGCGATGACGTGGCCGTCCCGGTCGAGGACTCTGCGGCCCTCGACCGTCACCCCGAGATCACGCGCGCCGGCCCGGCTGCCGCAGCGTTCCAGCACCGACCGGAGCCCCGGATGCGTGACGATCCCCGCCCCGCGACTCGAGAGGGCGCTCGCCGACCGCTCGTAGACCGAGACGGTATGCCCACTGCGCGCGAGCAGACATGCCGCGGTCAGTCCGGCGATCGAACCGCCGATGACCGCTACGTCCAGTCGCTTCATGCCGCCCTCGACCCGGTCCAGCGGTTCCGTCCGCGAACAGGATGGAGGCAACCGAACGCTTTACCAAGTCGGGTCGGCGGCAGCGCGCGCGTCGAAGTCTGCGTGTCGAGGTCCGGCCGGGTCCCGCGTCTCGCGCGCTCGCCCCCCGGAGGGGTCGTTCCACCGATGCGCCAGCGCTCAGGGATCAGCACGCACGCGCGATCCCGCGGCTCGATCGCGCCTAGAGTTTCCGCTGATGATGGATGCGCTTCTTCTTCGGAAGCGCCCTGTGGCGGCCGATCGTGACGCCCGCTGTCGAGAGCGCCGGACCGGCCAATACGGTTGCGTGCGCAGGGCCGGCCGGCGCCGCCTCCGCGAACGTGGCGAAAGTGACCAAAGGGAGGGCGAGGGGGAGGGCCAAGGGGAGGGCGAACAGCGCCACCCGAAGAGTCCGGATCTTGTTCATGTGCGTTCTCTCCTCTGTCCATAAGCACAGGGCCGGGCCTTGTGTCCGACGCCGGCCGGACGCGGTCGGTCGTTCCGGACATGAAAGCGACCCGCGATCGCGGACGGCCCGAATACGGGGCCTCGCGCCACCCCTCGCAGGCACCCCACTTCGACTTGCTGGGCACCAGAGCGCCGCCAGCAGTCCACCGATATTGAAATACTCGAAATATGCATTCCGACATCGGCGCGAATATTTATAATATCCGGGATCGATAAGCGTATTGATCCTGATCAACGCGGGATCGGATCGGCCAAGCCAGAGTTGCCGGTCCCCGGCCGGGTGCTGCCCGCGTCACACGCCGTCGAGCAGCCGGTCGAGGTCGAACGTGGGGCGGCGTCCCAGATCGGCCCGATGCGCGTTCAGGAAGGTCTCGGCGCAGCGGCGTCCCTCGTCCCGCAGCATCGTCAGGAATGCCCATTCCGAATTGAGCTTCGACGAGGCGCCAAGGCCCGCAACGATGTCGCTCGCGATGCGATGCAGGCGCATCGCCGACCATCGGGCACATTCCGAGTCGTCCGCGGGCGCGACCTGCCGCAGCAGGGCCATCATCCGCAGTTCCTTGAGCAGGACCGCGTTGAACGAGACCTCGTTGAGCCGGTTGAGGATCTCCCGCGCCGAGGTCGGCGCTTGTGCCCGCTCGACCGGATTGACCTGCACGATGATCGTGTCCCGCGACTCGCATTCGCGCACGAGGGGCGTGATCGTCGGGTTTCCGGAATAGCCTCCGTCCCAATAGGCGGCGCCGTCGATCTGGACCGCCTGGAACAGCGTCGGCAGGCACGCCGAGGCGAGGAGCACGTCGGCCGTGAGCTCGGCGTTGCGAAACACGCGGCCTTGGCCCGTGTGAACATTCGTTGCGGTGACGAAGAGCTTGATCCGGCTCCGCGCGATGCGTTCGAAATCCAGCTGCGCGTCCAGGATCCGCCCCAGCGGATTGAAGCCGTGCGGGTTGAGGTCATAGGGGGAGAACACCCGCGCCATCAGGTCCGCGGCCAGGTACAGGGGGGCGTAATCGAGCGTCCAGCGGCCGAGCATCACGTCGAGCGGGCTGCGTTGGAGCGGGCTGAATCGGGCCGCGCGCGCGATGGCGTCCCAGAAGGCCTCGAGCGCCGCGCGCGCTCCGGCGGCCCCGCCTTGCTCGTAGCCGTCGATGAGGAACGCCGCGTTCATGGCGCCGGCCGACGTTCCGGAGATGCCGTCGATTCCGAGCCCTGGCTCCTCCAGCAGGCGGTCGAGCACGCCCCAGGTGAAGGCACCGTGGGCGCCGCCGCCCTGCAGAGCCAGGTCGATCAGGACCTGATCCCCCGCGCACGCCCCCGGTGAGATCGCGTCGTTCGCCATCGGATCGAGCCCCCATCCCGCGTGCCATGCATTCCAGCGTCACGCGGACGGGCCGGAACGCGACCGCCGCCGAAGAGGGGGCGCTCGTCCCCGGCTACTCGGCGAACGCCCGCCCAGGATCGGCCCGATAAGGATCGGCCCGGTACGGGTCGGCCTGCACCAGGTCCGCGGCGCCCCGGACCTTGGTGCCGGGCAGGATCTCGAAGCGCGGATCGAAATCCACCATCGTGGCGGCCAGCCGGGTCAGGATGCTCGCGTCGCCCTGAACCTGCGCGGTCCCGTCGGCGATGTGCGCCTCCAGGGTCTTGGCGCCGACCATCGTCTGCTCGAGATCCGACCGGTTGAGGGTCAGGGTCAGATCGGGCTTCTCGGCCTGGAAGCCCGCGATGGTGGTCAGCGTCGCGTTCTCCAGCTCGACGATGAACCGCTCGCCGTTGTCCGGCGTGATCAGGTTGATGGTGAAGCGCAGGCCCTCGGCCTTCCGACTGTCCATGCGGATGCCGAGGAAGTCCAGGAACAGCTCGGTCGTCATCGCCCGCACCACGTCGGGACTGCTCGAACTGGCCGTCGCCCCTTCCGGGATGCCGGAGCGAAGCTCGTAGGCGCCGGCCAGGAAGCTGTTGCGCAGGCCGGGGTTCTCCTGCTGGTAGCCGATCTGCTCGAAGATGTCGGCGAGCAGCTCCTTGGCGGCCTGGTTGTGCGGCTCGGCCTGGACCAGCTTTTTCACGATCTCCTGGGCCAGAAGGTACTGGCCCGCGTCGTGCAGGCGTCGTCCCCGGGCGAGGATCGCCTCCGCGCCCCCCATCATGTCGACGTAGAGAGGCGCGCTTTCGGACGGGGCCAGCGGGATCAGCGTCGCCGGGTTGCAGTCCCAGAATCCGAGATAGCGCTGGATGACGCCCCGGCTGTTGTGCTCCGGCGACCCGTGATAGCCGCGGCAATGCCACGTCTGCTGGAGGCTCTGCGGCAGCGCGTAGACGGTGTGGATCTCGTTGATCGTCACGCCCTGGTTGGCGAGGTGGAGCACTTGGTTGTTCATGTGGGCGTAGAGATCGCGCTGCGCCCGCAGAACCTCCTGGATGCGCGCATTGCCCCAGCGGGGCCAGTGGTGGGAGGCGAACATCACTTCGGCCTCCTGCCCGAACTGGTGCAGCGCCACATTGATGTATTTCGACCAATTCAGCGGATCGCGCACCGGCGCGCCCCGCAGGGTGTAGATGTTGTGCAGGGACGCGATGACGTTCTCGGCCATCCAGAGCGCCTTCATCTCGGGGATGTAGGTGTTCATCTCCCGCGGCGCTTCGGTGTTGGGCGTATTCTGGAAGACCATTCGGACGCCGTCGACCTCGAAGGTCTCGATCGGCTTCTCTACGGATCGCGTCGGAGCGATCAGGCCGCTGGTGCCGGCCGAGACGCGCTGCCCGAGACCCTGCCCGACATAGCCGTGCGGCGCCGCCGGCAGGAGCAGGCCGTACTGGTAGAAGAGCCGCCGGTTCATGGCGTTGCCGGCGTAGACATTCTCCGCCACCGTGTGGGGCAGGAAATCGGCCGGCGCGATCACCGGCACCGCCCCGGACCGCACGTCCGCCTCGTTGACGATCCCGCGCACGCCGCCCCAATGGTCACCGTGGGTGTGGGAGTAGATCACAGCCGAGATCGGCCGCCCCTCGCCCACATGGGCCTGGAACAGCGCCCAGGCGGCGCGCGCGGTCTCCTGGCTGACCAGGGGATCGAAGACGATCCAGCCCGTCCGCCCGCGCACGACGGTGAGGTCCGAGAGGTCGAAGCCCCGCACCTGATAGATGCCTGGGACGACCTCATAGAGCCCGTAATTGTTGTTGAGACGCGAGATCCGCAGCAGCGACGGATGAATGCTGTCGAACTCGTCCTGCTCCTCGAGGAACTTGAATTGCTGCATGTCCCAGGCCGCGTGACCGTCATCGGCCGGGATGGTCATGGCGGTCATGGGGGCGATCAGCCCGCGTCTCTGCTCCTCGACATCTCTGTCGTCCGCGAAAGGCAGAGACTGGCGGGCCTGACGCAGCACCGCGCGCGTGAACGGCGATGCCGGCTTGCCCTTCGGGTGGAAGTGCTCCGGGAAGGGCGTTTCCGGCCGGTTCTCCGTGCCGCCGGCGGCACGCGCCTCCGCCATGAGACAGCCGGCCGCGGAGAACGCGGCCCCGACGGCGGGGAGGGTCTTGATGAAGGCGCGTCGTGTGGACATCGGTCAGTTCCAACCCTGACGCGGCCACGGGCGGTGAGACGACCCGGCCTGCGAACGCCGCCGGGGGCCGCGAGGAGGGCGGCCGGTCCGGCTCGCGGGCACATCCATCAGCGCCACGCGCAGACCCGGCGTCCGCGCCGCCACCAGCAAACCCTGCGGCGGCGGCGGCGGCGCGGGACGACGACCACGGCCCGAGCCTTCTCGACGGGCGCGCCGCCGTTCGGACCGCCGAGGGGCTCCACCCTGAGAGGTGCGGCGTCCACGGCGCCCGGCAGCGTGAGCAGGCCCGTAGCCACCAGGGCGGCCGACGAGAGGCCACCCAGGACGGTGCGACGAGGCAGGGGTCCCATTGTCATCCTCCAAACCGCAGGCTGATGTCCGTGGTCACGTCGACGGCCGGCGGACATCGGCGTGTCCGCAGCAGAGGGTCATCGGGCCGCCGAGCCGATGCCGGGCGAGGCGATCGCCGGCGCCACGGGCGGCTTGCCGAAGAGGCCGATCCAGGCCCATGACAGGCCCGCGGCGATCAGGTCGCAGGAGACGAACAGGCCGATCGCCCACAGACCCGAATACGGCCATTGCGCGATGATGGCGGCGCCCAGGAGCATCGAGAGCAGGGCGAACAGGATCACCGCGGCGCGGGACATCTGCGTCTCATGGACGATCGCCCAGAGCGCGCGCGCCACGCCCGAGGCGATCAGGGTCAGGCCGAGGACGAGCGTGAGGGCGAGCGAGGCTTCAAGGGGACGGAAGACCGCCCAGAGACCGCCGATGAGATAGAGCAGCCCCGCGAGGAACCGGACGGCGCGGGAGCGCCAGACCTCCATCTCCGCGGGTTTGGTGAGCGCTTCCACGATCTCGGCGATGCCGGCGGCGATCAGGAGGATGCCGTACCAGAGCGTGCTGACGATGGTGAGGGTCACCGCCATGAACAGGCCCACGATGCCGAGGACCAGCAGCGCGGTGCCGACCGCGATGAACCACCCGCGGGCATGGCCCGTCTGCGCGGGGAGGGTTCCAAAGGTCGCCGTCCTGCTCATGAGACACCTCCTGTCGCGGTTGTCCGTCTTTGCTCGGTCGCATTCCGTTTTGATTGCCGATCGATAAGCTTAGGACCCATCGGAAGGGGCGTTGATCTGGATCAAATAAGATCCCGCTTATTTTATCGACAGTTGGTCCGACAATCGGCCAAGCATCTCCGAAACCGAACGAGAAAAAGGAACCGCCCGAGGGCAGTGGAGGCGTTCGAAGGTCAATCCTCCGACACTCTGCATGCGGTCACGCGTGACTGGTCCGCGTCCGATGTGTCCGCTGGGCCGTTTCGGCCGCCTGCGAGGCGACGGACCGCATCCAGCCAGACCACGTCACGCCAGCGCGCCGGACGGACGCTCGGCTTCGCATCCGCTCCGGTCATGCCAACCGCCGAAGGCACGTCCCCGGTTCGGACAGGCGGTTCGTGCGCGGCCCGCCTTCGGCGTCCGCAAATCGGCGACCGTTGCGCCGATGACGATCAGCGCGGAACGGATGTGACGTGCGTCCCAGAGGCTGTCGTGAGTTTGAGGCGGTCGAAGCAGTCCGTCCGAGCATGATGCAGACGCAGGCGCCTTCGACACGCCCGCCGGTGGGGGCCTGCACGGCCTCGGCGCAGCGGCCGGCCTGAGCCCGGTCGTCGGCGGCGCCTCAACCGATTCCGAGGCCGCGGATGAGCAGGACGGCGATGGCCAGCAGCACGAGGAGCGAGGCGGTGACGGCCAGCGTCACCCGGCCGCCGACCTGGGCCAGCACGCGGACATCGACCCCGAGGCCCAGCGCCGCCATCGACATGATCGTGAGGAAGCCGGCAAAGCGGGAGAGCGGGCCGATCCAGGCATCCGGGATCAGTCCGAGCGAGCGCAGCGTGGCCAGCGCCAGGAAGCCGAGGATGAACCACGGCACCAGCTTGAAGAACCCGGGCCGGGCCGGCGCGGACCCTTGGGCGGCCTTGGCAGCGTCGTCCGCCGGCAGGCGCGGGGCGAGGAGCGAGAGGGCCAGCACCACCGGTCCGAGCATCAGCACCCGGACCAGCTTGACCAGCGTGCCCACCTGCGTGGCGAGCGGGCTCACCGGGACGGTCGCGGCCAGCACCTGCGGCACCGCGTAGACGGTGAGCCCCGCCAGCACGCCGTACTGGTGCTCCCCGAAGCCGGCCAGGGGAACGAACAGCGGCAGCCCCAACACCATCAGCACGCCGAGCACCGCCGTGAACGCGATGGCGGCCGCAACGTCCCGGCTGTCGGCGCCGATGACGGGCGCCACCGCGGCGATGGCCGAGTTGCCGCAGATCGCGTTGCCGCAGGCGATCAGCAGCGCCATGCGCACCGGCAGACCCAGGCCGCGGCAGATGGCGCAGCTCGCCAGGATGGTGAGCGCCACCGCCCCGATGATGCCGGCGAGCAGCGCCGGACCCGACGCGACGATCGCCCCGAGGCTCACCGAGGCTCCGAGCAGGGTGACGGCCACCTCCAGCACCTGCTTGGCCGAGAAGGCGATCCCGGCCTTGAAGCGCGCGCCCGGCATCCAGACGGTGCGCAAAGCCGTGCCGATCAGGATGGCGAGGACCAGGGCCTCGACGTAGGGATGGCCGGTCAGGCGCTCCTCGCCGGCCTGGAGCGCCTGCGCCACCACCGTGAGGACGAGGCACAGGACGAGCCCCGGCAGCAGGCTGCCCGCCGCACCGGCCCAGGCGCGACCGCGGCCGGCGGGCGCGATCTCGGCCGCGGCGCGGCTGGCCATCCTGGCGGTCATGGCGTCGCCTCCCTGTCCGGCGCTCAGTAGGTCGCGCCGAGATACGCGGCGATGGCCTTGGCCTGCGCCTCCGTGATCGGCGCCCGGTAGACCTTGATCATCTTGGCGACCTCGGCGTCCCAGAACGCCTGCCCCTTCTTCGGCGGCTGCATGGCGACGTAGTCGGCCGAGTGGCAGGTCAGGCAGTTCTCCTGCGCGGCCTGGAAGCCGGCGGCGTGCGCGGCCTCCGGGGCCGGCCGGAACTGGGCCGTGGGCTCCGGCAGCGCGTAGGTCTCGGGCGCGGCGCGGACTTCGGTTCCCGCCAGGGCGGCCGCGAGCGCGACGGCCGTGGCGGGCAGCACGATGGACCTCAGCATGTCGATCCTCCTCAGGCCGCTGTGACGCGGGTGGTCTCGACGACGTTGCGCATGTAGCCGGCGGGGTTCCAGCGCGGCTCCATCGGCTGGGTGTCGCCGTCGTTGCCCGTGGCCCGTACCCGCAGGGCATGGGCGCCCGGCGCCAGGTCGACCTCCGCGGTCCAGGTGCGGAAGGCGTAGCGGCCGAGATCCGGGCCGAGCTGCGCCGTGCTCCAGGTCCTGCCGTCGTCGGTCGAGACCGCCACCGCCTTGATGCCCGATCCGCCGTCGAAGGCGATGCCGCGCAGGGGCACGCGCCCGGCCTTGACCTGCGCGCCGTCGGCGAGGCTGGTCACGAAGGAGCGGACGTTGAAGCGGCCGATCGGCACGGTCTTGTCCGGCGCCTTGCCGGGCTCGGTGCAGGCGCACGCGTTGTCGGGGATGCGGTAGGCCGTCTTCATCCAGAAGCCCTCGAAGGGGTGATCGAGGACGGCGATACCGTTGAGGTGCTTGACCCAGTACGTCCCGTAATAGCCCGGCACCACGAGGCGGAGCGGGAAGCCGTTCAGCCAGGGGAGATCCGCCCCGTTCATGCCCCAGGCCAGCATCACCGCGCCGTCCCGGGCGTGGTCGAGGGTCAGCGCCTTGGCGAAGTCCGGCGTCTCGGGCAGGACCGGTCCGTCGAGGCCCTCGAAGGACACCTGCACGGCGCCGGCCTTCACGCCGGCCTTGTCGAGCACGGCCTTGAGCGGCACGCCGGTCCAGCGGGCGCAGCCCATGGCGCCGT
>NZ_JBFUGA010000085.1:0-26612 GCF_056403155.1 Methylobacterium sp. P3_A11 | reverse complement strand
CGACGGTGCCGGCCCGGGCCGCCAGGGCGCGCCATTCGGGCCGCTCCGCGTCCGCCCCGGCCGCGAGGGTCTCGGCACCGAGGCGCAGATCGCGGGCGAGGCGGGCGAGGCGAGCCAAGCCGTCTGACGCATGCGCCTGGCCCGCCAGGGTGCTGGCGAGGTCGTGACTCGCCCGGGCCAGGGCCTCCACGGCCTCCGCCGGTACGCGCAGGATGGCGGCGGAGCCCTCGGCCGGCTCGGAGCCCGGCTTCGATGCGGCCGAAGCGGGGGACGGGGCGGGGAGCGGGGCGGCCGGAGCGGAGGGCGGGTCCGGTGTGGGATCTGGGGCCGCACCCGCTGGTAGAGGCGGCCCCAGATCCGGCGGCGCCGGCTTCGCCGGCGCTTCGCCGGGAAGGCCGAGGACGTGGCCGAGGGCCGCCAGGGCGTCGGCCGGCATGTCCGGGCCGGCCCCGTCCTTGAGACCCGCAACGTAGGATTCGATCCGGTCCAGGGCGAGGTGGACGGCGTTGGCCGCCTCGCGGTCGAGGGCGTGGGCGCCGGTGCGCACGCCCTCGAACAGCGATTCCAGGCGGTGCGCGACGGCCTCCACCGCAGGGAGATCGACGGCCCGCGCGGCGCCCTTCAGGCTGTGGGCGCGACGGAACACGTCGTTCCAGTCCGGCGTGGCGCTGCCGAGCGCCCCGCGGATCGCCGTGACGTGCTCCCTGTGCTCGACGTCGAAGGCGGCGAGCAGAAGCTGGCGGATGTCCTCGGCCAAGGCGCAGCCCGCCTCAGTGCCGATATCGCTCGGCGAGGGCCATGAGGGCCTGGGCGAGTTCGGTGAGGTTGGCCGAGGCCGCCTCCACCTGCCGCGTCCCCGCCGCCGTCTGCTGGCTGGCCTGCCGGATGTTCTGGAGCGCGCCCATCACCTGCTCGATGCCGAGCTGCTGCTGGTTGGTCGAGGCGACGATCTGCTGGAAGGTCTGGACGTTCTCCTCGACCCGGGCGGTGATCTCCTCGATGGTCCGCTGCGTCGTGTCGGAGCGGGTCTTGCCGGCGGCCGCGCGCTTGACCGCCTCCTCGGTGAGCATCACCGAGGTGTTGATGCCCCGCTGGATCTCGCCCAGGATCGCGCGCACCTGCCCGGTGGCCGCCTTGGCCTGATCGGCCAGGAGCTTCATCTCGGAGGCCACCACCGCGAAGCTGCGCCCGCCCTCGCCGGCCGCGGCCGCCTCGATGGCGGCGTTGAGCGCCAGCAGATGGGTGCGCTCCGAGATGTCGTTGACCGTCTCGATGATGTCGCCGATCGTCTGGGTCTTCTCCGACAGGCTGACGATGTTGCCGGCGACCGCCTCGGCCTGCTCGCGGATCGCGTCCATGGCCCTGGCGGTGTCGGAGACCGCGCGCAGGCCCTGCCGGGAGGTCTGGGCGGTGGCCTGGGCGGTGGCGATCACCTCGGTGGCGCGCTTGCTGATCTGGGCGCCGGAATGGGTGATCTCGTCGACCGTGGCGGCGGTCTCCTGCACGGCGGCGAATTGCTGCTCGACCGAGGCCGCCTGCTCCTGCGCCGAGGCGCGGATCTCCGCCGCCGCCGCGTTCAGGTCGGCGGTGGCGGCCCGGTTCGTCCGGGCGAGGTCCGACAGACCCGACACCATCGCGTTCAGCGTCGCCGCCAGACGCCCGATCTCGTCCCGTCCGCGGGCCGCCAGTTCCCCAGACAGGTCGCCGTCGCCAACACGCGCCACGAACGCCATCACCTGTTCGAGGGGGCGCACCACCGCGCGGCTGATCAGCCACGTGATCAGGATCGCCAGCAGGATGGACGCCGCCAGCGTCAGGTAGATCGAGAGGCGCGAGCGCTCATAGACCTCCTGCGCGGCGCGCTGGCCGAGGGCCATGCTGCCATCGAGCTGCGACCGAAGAGTCTTGATCCCGTCGAGAAAGGGCGCCTGCAGGCGCGTGATCTCCGCGTTGCGGCTCTCGACCCCTGCCACATCCTGCTGGGCGATAGCGGCGAACTGCGCCTCGCTGAGGGACTTGACCTCGCGGAAGGAACCCTGGACCGCGCTCGCCGCCGCGGCGATACGGTCCCAGGACGCCACGCGCTCGGCAGACACCGACCGGGCTCCGTAGTCTTTGGCCAGTTGGATCGTCGTAGTGAGCCGGTTCTCAACCTGGGCGGCGGTCTGCCGCCAAGTGGCCTGGGTGTCCTCGGTACGGGCCGGTCGACCCTGGGCCTGCGTCAGCATCGCGATCACGGCGGATCGGCGCAGGAGCCCGAGGTCGCGCGCCTCGTTCCCGAGGTCGTCGAGCTGACGCAGGATCGACATGTCCCGGTGGACGATGGCGTCGGTGGTGTCGCGCACCGCGCCGATCTGCTCCAGCGCGTAGACACCCAGCGCCACGACCACCACGGTCATGGCGAAGAAGCCGAGGAGGATGCGTCTTCCGATCGAGACTGACACGGGTGGGAATGGCTCCGGTTGGGTCTGGCGGCCCGGTCAGGGCAACACGCGGCGCAGGAGGCGGGGCAGGTCGATGACGACGAAATCCACGCTGCCGTCGCCCGCGGCCCCGGGGGCATAGACCGAAGCGGCATCGTTGCCCAAGCCGTCGGGATCGGCGGGATCCGGCGCGGACCCATCGGACGATCCGGCGGCCCGGGCGATGCCCAGCACCCGATCCACCACGAGGGCGAGGGGTTGCGTCTGGCCACCCCGCAGGACGATCAGATGGCCCGCCGCTGTCCCGCTCTCTGGCGGGGCCTCCGGCCGGCCGAGGGCGCGGGCGAGGCTGAGCACCCCGACGATCCTGCCGGACAACGCGACGAGGCCCACCAGCGCCGGCACCGCGCCGGGCACGGGCGTGCACGGCCGCGACGGCAGCACCTGCGCGACAGCGGCCAAGGGCACACCGTAGCGCTCGCTGCTGCAGGCACAGACCAAGTGATCGACCCCCGAATCGGAAGCCGCCGCGCCGGCGCCGCGCCGGGCGAGGGCGGCGGATCGCTCGGCGCGCAGATCCCGATCCGGCAAATCCCGCTCCGACCGTGCGCGTGGACGGACGGGCGGTGCACTCGGGCGCGCCTCCATCAGGAACTCCTGCTGCCGGCGCCGCCGATCGCGGCGCGGGCGGCGGCCGCACTGACCGCGATCTCGCCCGCGGAGGCGCCGTCGCCCTCGGGCAGCGCCGTGTCGGGCTTGAGGGCTTGACTCAAGGCGACAGCGTTGTCGAGGGCGCGGATCGCCTCGTCCGGCCGCTGCAGGGCGATCAGCAGCAGACCGAGATGATAGTGGGCCATCACGAACCCGCGGTCGAGGTAGAGAGCCGCCCGGAGCGCCCGCTCGGCTTCGGCATCGCGTCCGAGGGTGCGGGCCAGCAGGCCTTCGTAGAAACGCAGGGCCGTGTCGGTCGGGTCTCGGTCGAGGGCGGCACGCAGGATCCGCCATGCCGCGCCGGTCTCGCCGGAATCCGCGAGGGTGCGGATCGAATCGAGATCCCGGTGTGCGGCCTCGGCCGCCCGGTCATCCCGGGCCTGCGCGGCTGCGGCCGCGGGAGCGGGGGCCGGATCCGGTAGGCCATCGAGCGCCGGGGCGGCCTGATGGGCGCGGGCACGCGACGGCGGTCGGCCCAGGTCAGGCTCCGGGTCGCCCAGTTCCGTCCCGGCCCGCGCTGGACAGGCGGCCCCCGGGGTCGGCATCCCGGGCTCCGCCGTGGGCGGCGCCTCTTCGCGGGGGCGGTAGGCCACGGTCCCGGGCAGGCTCACGGCGTCGAGGAAGCTCGCGAAGGCGGGACTGGGCTCGGCATGGCCGAGCAGCAGCCAGCCCTGCGGCCGCAGCCGGCGGCCGAGGCCCCGCACCACGGCCGCGACCGTCCGGGTATCGAAATAGATCAGCACGTTGCGGCAGAGGATCAGGTCGAACGGCTCGCCCTGTGGCGGCCCCGGCTGCACGAGGGTCAGCAGGTTGCCACGCTCGAACCGCACCGGTTCGCGGAATTCAGGCCGCAGGGCGTAACCGCCCTCGCGCCGGACGCCCGGGGCGGCCGGCAACCGGGTGAAGTAGCGAAGCCGGTCCTCCGGCGGCATCGTCCGCAGCGCCCACCGCCCGTACTCCGCGGCGCGGGCGGTGGCCAACGCCTCGGCGCTGATGTCGGTCCCGAGGATCGCGACCCGCCAGTCGGGCAGGGCATCCCCGAGCAGCTCGCGCACCAGGATCGCCAAGGAATAGGGCTCGGCCCCCGTAGAGCAGCCGGCGCTCCAGATCCGAAGGACGCGCTCGGAGGCCCGGGCCGCGATCAGCGCCGGCAGGATCGTCTCGCGCAGCGCCTGGAACTGCTCGGCGTAGCGGAAGAAGAACGTCTCGCCGACGGTGATCTCGGCTTCGAGGTGAGCCCATTCCGCCTCGCCCTCGGCACCGTCCGACAGGAGGGCCGCATAGGCGGTGCAATCGGCCGCGGCGGCGGCGCGGAAGCGGCGGTGGAGCCGCTCGATCAGAAGTTCGTCCTTGTCGATGTAATAGTGGTGTCCGGTGCGCGCGATGATCCGCGCCTTGAGCGGCGCGTAGGCGGGATCGGCACCCAGATCGGGACGGGGACTACCCGGACGGGCCATCGGTCGGTCAGACGGCGGCGGGCAGGGCGGCGAGACGTTCGGAGGCGGCCCGTGCCAGCGCTTCGATGCGGATCCGCTCCTGCGCGGTCAGGAGGCGCTCCGGCGCCAGCGCATGGACGAGCCGCTCGCCGAGGACCAGTTCCGCGGCGACGCAACCGTTGAGCGTATCGGCCTCCCCGGTGGGCCGGATCGCGGCCTCCGGGACGGTGACGAGGTCGGACGCGCGGTCGACCAGGTAGGCGACGACCTCAGCCTGCATCAGCACGAGATGGGCGTACAGATCGGGCGCCGCAGCCACGGGACGCAGGCCGAGAAGGGCCGCGAGGTCGATCACCGGAACCGGCACCCCGCCGAGGTTGAGAAAACCGGCCAGCCAGCCAGAGGCCGTCGGCGGATTGTGGAGGTCCGGAAGCGGCAGGACCTCGGCGACCGCGCTGCGGGGCAGGGCGCAGGCCGTACCGGCGACATCCAGCAGGAGATAGGCCGAACCGCTGCTGGCCACCGCCACCCGCACCCCCTGTCGCTCGGTCACGGCCGGGCCGGGACGGGTCGCGACATAAGGCCAGTTAACGCTCCCGGCAATTGTGCGGTGCATTTGGCCGATGCCGCGGAACCAAGTCTCGCCTGAGCCGCTTATTTTCCGACGCAGCGGCATCGCGCCTGACCACGTGCGATGCTTTGCCTGCGCCGGTCTACGCCAGGGATTGATGATGAGGAAACTTCTGTTGGCCGCCGCGTCGCTGACGCTCCTCGCGGGCTCCGCCTATGCCCAGGGCAACTCGCCCTACAATTCCTCTGGCGCGCAGGCCGGCGGCCCCCGCGGCGGCGTCGAGCGCGCCGGTGAAGCGGCCGCGATGGAACGGGGTGCTGCGCCGGCCGCGCGTCCGATGATGCACAAGCGAATGAAGCACAAGCGGATGAAGCATCACCGCCGCATGCGCCACCATATGTGAGCCCGACGGCTCCGGGGCGTTCCGGAAACGGGATCGCCCGGGTGGCCCGGCCTGTCGCATCCGCGACAGGCCTTTTTTGTGCCGATCGATCGACTGGAAGCATAATGCCGCCCGATCGCCGGTTGCGGGACGCGGCGGCGCGGTTCAAGTTCGCATGCCGGGCGTACCCGCCGAAAATGTTCGCAAACGAACACCGAACGATCATCAATTTAGCGGCCCATTTGGCGCGGGCCTTGGGGGCGCGGAGAGTATCGATGTCACGACCGCTCGACCGGAGGTTCGAGGACAGGATCGAGCCGACCGGCGTCGAGGCGCGACGCAGCGCCATCGTGGCGTCCGTGCGCCAGCGGGGCTTCGTCACGATCGAGGCCCTGGCGGCACAGTTCGGCGTGACCGTCCAGACGATCCGGCGCGATCTCAACGAACTGAGCGCCGAGGGGCGCCTGGAGCGCTATCGCGGCGGCGGCGGCCTGCCCTCCAGCGTCGAGAACATCGACTATGCCGACCGCCGCGTGACCCTGCTGCCGGAGAAGACCCGGATCGGCCGGCTCGCCGCCAGCCAGATCCCGTCGCACTGCTCGGTCTTCATCAACATCGGCACGACGCCCGAGGCCGTCGCGCGAGAACTGAGCCGGCACGACGACCTCAGCATCATCACCAACAACCTCAACGTCGCGATCTCCCTGGCCGAGACCACCGAGTTCCGCATCGTCGTGGCCGGCGGCACCGTGCGCAACCGCGACGGCGCGGTGCTCGGCCAGCTCACCTGCGACACGCTCAGCCAGTTCCGCGTCGACGTGGCGGTGATCGGCATCAGCGGCATCGACGCCGACGGGGCGCTCCTCGACTACGATTACGAGGAGGTACGGGCCACGCAGACCATCCTGGCGCATGCCCGCACCACCTTCTTGGTCGCCGATCACACGAAGTTCACGCGCCGCCCGATGGTCCAGGTCGGGCGGCTGGAGCAGGTCGACACCTTCTTCACCGACCGGATGCCGCCGGCGGAGATCGTCGCGCTGATGGAGCGCCAGGGCGTCACCCTGGCGGTGGCGGACCGCGACGACGAACCATAACGAACATTCAATTTTTCGCTTGCGAAAATCCGCGGTCGGATCAATATAATGCCAACCCGCCGAGAGGGCGGGATTGGAGGAACCATGGCGGCAGCATCGCGCCAGCGCGAGCCGTCCGACGCATACGAACTTCTGGTCGTCGGCGGCGGCATCAACGGCACCGGCATCGCCCGGGACGCGGCTGGCCGCGGCCTGTCGGTCCTGCTGGCCGAACGCGGGGACCTCGCCGGATTCACCTCCTCATCCTCGACGAAGTTGATCCACGGCGGCCTGCGCTACCTCGAATATTACGAGTTCCGCCTGGTGCGGGAGGCGCTCGCCGAGCGCGAGCGGCTGCTGCGGCTCGCCCCGCACGTCATCTGGCCGCTGCGCTTCGTCCTGCCCCACGACGAGGGCCTGCGCCCGGCCTGGATGCTGCGGCTCGGGCTCTTCCTCTACGACCACCTCGCGCGGCTGCGGACCCTGCCGGGCTCGCACGGGGTCGACCTCCGCAGTTCCGATTACGGCAGGCCGCTGCAGAAACGCCTCACGCGCGGCTTCGTCTATTCCGACTGCTGGGTGGAGGACAGCCGCCTCGTCGTGCTCAACGCCATGGACGCCCGCGAGCGCGGCGCGACGGTGCTGACCCGCACCGGCGTGGTCTCGGCCCGGCGCGAGGGAGACGGGTGGGTCGCGACCCTGCGCGACGAGCGCGGGGGCAACGAGCGGACGATCCGGGCCAAGGCCGTAGTCAACGCCGCCGGGCCGTGGGTCAGCGAAACGCTCGGGGGCACGCTGGGGATCAACAGCCGCGCGGCGGTGCGGCTGATCAAGGGCAGCCACATCGTGGTCAAGCGCCTGTTCGAGGGCGACCAAGCCTACATCCTGCAGCAGCCCGACAAGCGCATCATCTTCGCGATCCCCTACGAGCGTGACTTCACGCTGATCGGCACCACCGATGTGCCCTACGACGGTGAGCCCGGCCCGGTCTCGATCTCACAGGACGAAACCGATTACCTCTGCGGCTGCATCAACCGCTCGTTCGACACCCGGATCACCCCGGCCGACGTGGTCTGGAGCTATTCGGGCGTGCGGCCACTCTACGACGACGCGGCCGAGAACGCCTCGGCGGTGACCCGCGACTACGTCCTCGACGTGGAAGATCAAGACGGCCAGGCGGCGGTGCTGTCGGTGTTCGGCGGCAAGATCACGACCTACCGGCGGCTCGCCGAGCACGCGCTGGAGAAGCTGAAGCCGTATTTTCCGGCGCTCAAGAAGGCCTGGACCGGCGACGCGGTCCTGCCCGGCGGCGCCATGAAGGATGCCGACTTCGACCAGTTCCTCGCCAAGCTGAAGTCGGAAAAGCCGTTCCTGCCGGAGGAGACCGCGCGCCGCCTCGCCCGCGCCTACGGCACCCGGGCACGCGACATCGTCGGGACGGCACGCTCCATGGCCGATCTCGGCGAGGCCTTCGACGGCGGCCTGACGGCGGCCGAGGTCGACTACCTGCGCACGGAGGAATGGGCCGTGACCGCCGAGGATATCCTCTGGCGGCGTTCCAAGCTCGGTCTGCGCACCGGCACGGACAGCGCGGCGCGCCTCGCCGCCTATCTCGACCGCAAGGCCGAAGCGGCCTGAACTTTTCGGCTTCGATCCGGCGACAGACCGGTCGGGCATCACAGGGGAGGGAACGATGAGCCGTTACGTCGGGGCCATCGACCAGGGCACCACGAGCAGCCGCTTCATCGTGTTCGACCGGGAGGGCGGCGTCATCGCCCTCGCCCAGGCCGAGCACGCGCAGATCTACCCGGCTCCCGGCCATGTCGAGCACGACGCCGGCGAGATCTGGACGAAGACGCAAGGGGTGATGCGCGAGGCGCTGGAGAAGGGCGGGCTCCAGCCCTCCGATCTCGCGGCCGTCGGCATCACCAACCAGCGCGAGACCACGCTGATCTGGGACCGTAAGACCGGCAAGCCCCTGCACAACGCCCTGGTCTGGCAGGACACCCGCAACGACCGGCTGGTGGGCGAGTTCGCCCGCGACGGCGGCCGCGACCGGTTCCGCGACCTCACCGGCCTGCCGCTCGCGAGCTACTTCTCGGGCCTCAAGCTTCGCTGGCTGCTCGACCATGTCGAGGGCGCCCGGGAGAAGGCCGAGGCCGGCGACGTGCTGTTCGGCAACATCGACACGTGGCTCGTCTGGAACCTCACCGGCGGCACTGAGGGCGGCCTCCACGTCACCGACGTGACCAACGCCAGCCGCACGCAGCTCATGTCGCTCAAGACCCTGGAATGGGACGACGGCATGCTGAAGACCTTCGGCATCCCGAAGGCGATGCTGCCGAAGATCGTCTCGTCGAGCGAGGTCTACGGGGAGACCAAGGCGCCCTTCGCCGGCGTGCCGATCGCCGGCATCCTTGGCGACCAGCAGGCGGCCCTGTTCGGGCAGACCTGCTTCGCGCCCGGCGAGGCCAAGAACACCTACGGCACCGGCTGCTTCGCGCTGATGAACACCGGCGAGGAGCCGGTCCCGTCGAAGGCCGGCCTCGTGACCACGCTGGCTTACCGCCTCGACGGCCAGAAGCCCGCCTACGCGCTGGAGGGCTCCATCGCCATCACGGGCGCCCTGGTGCAGTGGCTGCGCGACAACCTGCACATGATCAAGGATTCCGCCGAGGTCGAGACGCTCGCCACCACGGTCGAGGACAATGGCGGCGTCTACTTCGTGCCGGCCTTCTCGGGGCTCTACGCTCCGCACTGGAATGAAGGCGCCCGCGGCCTGATCATCGGCCTGACCCGCTACGTCAACCGCGGCCACATCGCCCGCTCGGTGCTGGAGGCGACCGCCTTTCAGACCCGCGAGGTGTTGCAGGCGATGGCCAAGGATTCCGGCATCCCCGTGAAGGAGCTGCGGGCCGATGGCGGCATGGTCGCCAACAACACGCTGATGCAGTTCCAGTCCGACCTGCTCGACGTGCCGGTGGTGCGCCCGAAGGTGGCCGAGACCACAGCCCTCGGCGCCGCCTACGCGGCCGGTCTCGCGGTCGGCTACTGGAAGGGTCTCGACGACCTCAAGCGCAACTGGGGCGTCGACAAGCGCTGGACGCCGAAGATGGATGCCGGCCAGCGCGAGAAGATTGCGGCCGCCTGGGGCCGGGCGGTGCAGCGCTCCTTCGACTGGAAGACCGACGAGGATTGAGGACGGCCTTCCGGCTCCTGCCCGCGCCGTGCGGGCCTGAGCCGCTCACGCCGCATCGATCCCGATCGCACCTTCATCCTGAGGTGCGGCGGAGCCGCCTCGCAGGAGGGCTCCAGCCAGCGACGCGATCCCCGGAGGCCTCCTTCGCGGCCTCCGCGGCACTCCGGCACCCAGGATGGGGGCGGAGACGGGAGAACGGCACATATCGGTGACCGCCTCCGGCGGCCACACGCTCGCACAAGCTTTGGACTCCTACAAAAAAGCAGCGAACGGGGGGAGACAGGACGATGACACCACCATTCCTGGGCGAATTCCTGGGCACGATGACCCTGATCGTGCTCGGCGACGGCGTCGTGGCCGGCGCCCTGCTCAAGCATTCCAAGGGCGAGAATGCCGGCTGGATAGCCATCACGGCGGGCTGGGCCTTCGCGGTCCTTGCCGGGGTCTTCGTGGCCAACGCCACCGGCAGCGCCGACGCCCACATCAACCCCGCGGTCACGGTGGCGGGTGCGGTCAGTTCCGGTGATTTCAGCAAGCTTGCCACCTACATCCCGGCTCAGATGCTCGGCGCCTTCGTGGGGGCCGTCCTCGTCTGGCTCCATTACCTGCCGCACTGGGGCGCGACCCAGGATCCCGGCCTGAAGCTCGCCTGCTTCTGCACCGGGCCGGCGATCCGGGACGCGAAGGCCAACTGGATCTCCGAGATCATCGCGACCTTCTTCCTGATCCTGACGATCTCCGCCCTCGTGACCACGACGCTGGGCTCCACCGGGGCGATCCCGCGGGGCGTCGCGCCCTACATGGTCGGCATGCTGGTCTGGGGCATCGGACTGTCCCTCGGCGGCACCACCGGCTACGCCATCAACCCGGCCCGGGACCTTGGGCCGCGGGTGGCCCACGCGGTGCTGCCGATCGCCGGCAAGGGCTCCTCCGACTGGGGCTACGCGCTGATCCCCGTGGCCGCGCCCCTGGTCGGCGCGGTGCTGGCCGGGCTGTTCGTCCGGGCGCTCGGGATCTGACGGAACGGCCGTACCCTCAACCACCGCGGGGCGGCCCGGCGTCGCGGCGGTTTGCGGCCGGCGGCCTGGGGCCTTAAGTCAGGGCGATCCCGACCGCGCCCATGGGCGCCTCCCCGCGGTGTGGCAGCCCCCGACCCATGGCCGTCGTCCTCGACATCCTGAAGAACGATCCGCGCACGGCGCGCCTGCGCCATCCCGAGAAGGCGCACCGGCCCGACCAGCCCGTCCAGACCAAGAAGCCGGACTGGATCCGCGTGAAGGCGCCGGGCTCCAAGGCCTGGACCGAGACCCAGAAGATCGTGCGCGAGCACGGGCTGGTCACGGTCTGCGAGGAGGCCGGCTGCCCCAATATCGGCGAGTGCTGGGAGAAGCGGCACGCCACCTTCATGATCATGGGCGACACCTGCACGCGGGCCTGCGCCTTCTGCAACGTGCGCACCGGCCTGCCGGACGCCCTCGACGCGGCGGAGCCCGAGAAGATCGGCGATTCGGTCGCCAAGCTCGGCCTGCACCACGTGGTCATCACCTCGGTGGACCGGGACGACCTGAAGGATGGCGGCGCCGAGCACTTCGCCCGCACGATCGCGGCGATCCGGCGGGCGAGCCCCGGCACGACGGTCGAGATCCTGACCCCCGACTTCCTGCGCAAGGACGGGGCGCTCGAGATCGTGGTCGCCGCCAAGCCCGACGTGTTCAACCACAACCTCGAGACCGTGCCGGCCAAGTACCTCACGGTGCGGCCGGGCGCCCGCTATTTCCACTCCTTGCGCCTGCTCCAGCGGGTGAAGGAACTCGATCCGGCGATCTTCACCAAGTCGGGCATCATGGTCGGGCTCGGCGAGGAGCGGAACGAGGTGCTCCAGCTCATGGACGACCTGCGCTCGGCCGACGTCGACTTCCTGACCGTCGGCCAGTACCTCCAGCCGTCGAAGAAGCACCACGAGGTCGTGCGCTTCGTCCCGCCGGACGAGTTCAAGGCCTACGAGACCACCGCCTATGCCAAGGGCTTTCTGCTGGTCTCGGCCACGCCGCTTACCCGCTCGTCGCACCATGCGGGCGAGGACTTCGCGCGACTTCAGGCGGCGCGCCTGGCAAAACTGTCGCCCGCGCTTTCGGCCTAAGGATATCCGAAGACCATGCCGTCCTTCCGGGTCACCCGCGCGGTGAAGCATTCGCCGCAGCAGATGTACGATCTCGTGGCCGACGTCGAGCGCTACCCCGAGTTCCTGCCGCTCTGCGAATCCCTGCGGGTGATCCGTCGGCAGGATACACAAGAGGGCCGGCAGGTGCTGATCGCCGAGATGGGCGTGGGCTACAAGGCGATCCGCGAGCGCTTCACCACCCGGGTCAGCCTCGATCCGCAGAACCTGAAGATCGTCGCCGAGTATATCGACGGCCCGTTCCGGCACCTGGAGAACCGCTGGCTGTTCAAGGACAGTCCCGACGGCGGCTGCAACATCGACTTCTTCATCACCTACGAGTTCAAGAGCCGCACCCTGGGGCTCCTCATGGGCACGATGTTCGACCGGGCCTTCCGCAAGTTCACCGACGCCTTCGAGGGCCGGGCGAACCGGATGTACGGGGCGCGGGCGTAGCCGCCGTCATCGCGAGCGCAGCGAAGCGACCCAGGGAAGCGGGACGCCTCCGCATGTGGCGCTGCCCTGGATTGCTTCGCCGCGCTCGCAAAGACGGTCTCAGGCCCGCTGAGGCCCGCGCACGTGCTCGGGCCGCACGCCCATCCCGATCATCCGCGCGGGCAGAACCTGGAGCGACGGCAGGGCATCGAGGATCCGCAGGGCGAGCGGCGCCCGGAACGGCGCGTCGGCCGCCAGCGACGCAGCGATCACGCGGGACTGGATCGCCCGTTGCAGCGCCTGCGTGACCCGCACCGGGAACATCCGCCGCGCCTGGACCCGGGTGAGGTCGGCTTCGGTGACGCGGCCCGCCCGCAGGGGTTCGGCCAGAAGGTTGGCGGCAGCCACGGCATCCTGGATCGCGAGGTTGATCCCGACGCCGCCCACCGGCGACATGGCATGCGCGGCGTCGCCGATGCAGAGCAGGCCCGGTCGGTGCCAGCGGTCGAGCCGGTCGACCGTGACGGTCAGGAGCTTGACGTCGTCCCAGTCGGCGATCGCGTCGGTGCGGTCGGAGAGGAACGGCGCGATCTGCGCCACGGCCGCCCGGAACGCCGGCAGGCCTTTGGCCCGGAGCGCGGCGTCGCCGCCCTTCGGCACCACGTAGGCGCATTGCCACGCATCCCCCCGGTCGAGGGTGATGAGGATCCGCCCCGGCCCGAACCGCCCGGCCGCCGCCTCCGGATCCCCGTCCCGGCGCGGCAGGCGGAACCACAGCACGTCGATCGGCGCGCCGAAGGCCCGGGGCGCGAAGCCCGCGCGGTCGCGCATCCGCGAGTGCCGGCCATCCGCACAGAGCACCAGGTCAGACCGGATCTCGACCGCGCCGTCCGGCCCCTCGGCGCGCACCCCCGCGACGCGGCCCTCCACCTCGATCAGGTCCTGTGCCTCGGTCCGGCGGAGCAGGTGGAAGGCCGGAAAGCGCCCGGCCTCGCCGGCCAGAAAGTCCAGAAAGTCCCATTGCGGCATGAACGACAGGAAACGGTTCCGGGTCGGAAGCCGGCTGAAATCGGCGACCCGGTAGCTGCGTCCGTCGACGACGCCCGAAAAACTCTCGACGCGCCGCTGGGGCAGGGCGCGGAAGCGCTCGGTGAAGCCCAGCTCGTCCATCAGGTCGAGGGTGGACGGGTGGATCGTGTCGCCGCGGAAGTCGCGGAGGAAATCCGCGTGCTTCTCCAGCACGGTGACGTCGATGCCGGCGCGGGCGAAGAGCAGGCCGGCCATCATCCCGGCAGGGCCGCCGCCGACGATGCACAGGCGGGTCGTCACCGTGTCCATGGGCCGTCCTCTCCGTACCGCGGTCAGGCGCCGAGGGCCTCCTCCAGCAGGCCGACCGCATCGGCGACGGCCGCCCGGCGGATGCCCGCGCGCCCGAGATCGCCGTAGCGCCGCTCCAGATGGCGCGTCGCGCCCGCCCGCTGGGCGAGGCCGAAGTGCACCAGCCCGACCGGCTTGTCGGCGCTCCCGCCGCCGGGTCCGGCGATGCCGGTGATCGCCACCGCGACGGAGGCCCGCGATGCGCCCAGCGCCCCGTCGGCCATCGCCCGCGCCACGGCCTCGCTGACGGCCCCGTGCCGGCGGATCAGATCCATGGGCACCCCGATCGCCTCGGCCTTGGCCTCGTTCGAGTAGGTGACGAAGCCGCGCTCCAGTACGGCCGAGGAGCCCGCCACCGTCGTGAGCAGGCCGGCCACGAGGCCGCCCGTGCAGGACTCGGCCGTGGCGATCCTGCGCCCGGCGGCCGCGTAGGCCGCCACCAGAGCCTCGGCCCGGGCGAGAAGCTCGGCGTCGTCGATCATCGCGAACGGGCTCTCCCCGGGCGGCCGCGCCCTATCTCGTGTTGTGACCCAAGGCCGAGCCCGGCTCAAGGACCGGCGGCCACCATCGGAGACACCCTGTCCATGATCTTCCCCGCGACCACGGCCTTCTACGCCGGGCTGCTCGCCCTCGTGTATCTGGGCCTCTCGGGATGGGTGATCGGGGCTCGCGTCTCCGAGAACGTGCTGTTCGGCGACGGCGGCGACGACACGGTGCTCAAGCGCGTCCGCTCGCACGCGAATTTCGCGGAGTACGTGCCGCTGGCGCTGATCGTTATCGGCCTCCTGGAGGCGGGCGGCGGCGGCCACGGGCTAGTGCGGGCGCTGCTGATCGCCCTGCTGGTCGCCCGGATCCTACACCCGATCGGGATGTTCGCGCCCCCGAACTCGCCGCGCCAGTTCGTCTGCCGGGGCGGCGGCATCCTTCTGACGATGGCAGCCCTGGGCGTCGCCGCGATCGCGCTGCTGGTGCGGGTGGCCTGAGGCAGAGCGCGACGCGCACCCTCTCCCGTGCGGGAGAGGGTTGGGGTGAGGGGCAAGACGCTCCGGATCAGGCACGCCGTCGACGCGCGTTCACGGTGCGGCAGCTCCGAAAAGGCCGGGATCCCTCACCCTGTCCCTCTCCCGCACGGGAGAGGGGACCCGCGCCCGATCCTGAACCCGCGTCGCCCCGGCGGACGCGAGAAGCGGCACGCCTGCAACGGGAGAGGGAAGCCGGACGTGTCCTGTCTCGATCGCGCTCGACCCGAAACCGCTCAGCCCTGCCGCATCGCGGTCTCGGCCTGCGCGTCGAGGGCGGGACCGTCCTCCTCGGGAAGCCGCACCGTCGCGGCCGCCTGGGCGGCAAGCCCTTCCGCCCGGCCGACGAAGCCGAGCTTCTCGGTGGTCGTCGCCTTGATGGAGACCGCCGAGAGCGGCACGCCCGCGATGGCGGCGATGCGCGCGCGGATCTCCTCGCGGTGCTTCCCGATGCGCGGGGCCTCGGCGAGGACGGTGATGTCGAGATGGTCGATGCGGCCGCCGCGCGCGCGGACCAGTTCGCAGGCATGGGCCAGGAACTGGTCGGAGGAGGCCCCGCGCCAGCGCTCGTCGGAGGGCGGGAAATGGGTGCCGATGTCGCCGTCCGCGATGGCGCCGAGCAGGGCGTCGGTGAGCGCGTGCAGCACCACGTCGCCGTCGGAATGAGCGAGCACGCCGCGGTCGGCGGGGATCTTCACGCCGCCCAGCCAGACATGGTCGCCCGTGGTGAAGGCGTGCACGTCGAAGCCGGTGCCGAGGCGGGTCACGTAGGTGGTCATGGCGCGGACTCCCGGCGCTGGCGTTTCTGAGGTCTCCGACGCGAAGGCGCGGTCCGCCTCGATCAGGTCGGCGGGCTGGGTGATCTTGCGGTTGGCAACGTCGCCCGCGAACACCACCACCGGCAGCCCGGCCCATTCGGCGAGCGCGCCGTCGTCGGTGAAGCCGTCGAGGCCCTGCGCGGCGGCGTCCCGGTGGGCGCCGAGCAGAGGGCCGAACGCGAAGGCCTGGGGCGTCTGGACCGCGCGCAGGTGCTCCCGGGGCGGCGTCTCGTGCACCCGGCCGATGCCGGGCGCAATGTCGACGACGCGCTTGACCGTGTCGGTCACCGGCACGCCGGGCACGGCCGCGCCGTGGTCGCGCCCCGCGGCGATCGCGCGGGCGATCAGTGCGGCGTCCACGTAGGGACGGGCCGCGTCGTGGACCAGGACGATTTCGGGCGCCGCGCCGGCCGCCAGGGCCTCGAGTCCGGCGCGCACGGAGAGCTGGCGGGTCGCCCCGCCCTCGACCGGCTGCGTGATCTTGGCGCGGACCGCGGGCGCGAGTTCCTCCAGGYAGCTACGGAAGAAGTCCGCCGCGTCGGCGGCGATCACCGGCTGGATCCGCGCGATCGCGGCATCCGCGGCCAGCGCCGCCAGGGTGCGGGTCAGGACCGCCTGGCCGCCGACCCGGCGATACTGCTTGGGGGTGCCGCCGCCGATGCGGATGCCGCGGCCGGCCGCCACCACCACCGCGGCGACGCCGGTTCCCGCGCTTGCGGGTCCGGTGGCTGGCGTGCCGGTGGCGGGCATGGGCGACGAATCTCGTGAGGGCCTGAGGAGCGGAGCGGCGGCCGGCGCGCGGAACAGCGGTGCCGCCGGAACCCTGCCGCAGGGGGTGCCCGTCGTTTAAGCGGGGGAGGGGCCGAAATCAACGCGCGGCCCCGCTTGCCAGCCGACCGTCCTTGCCTCATTGTTGTGCAGAATGACGACTGATCATTATTTGAGCGCGCTGCGCCGGATCGGAAAGGCTTTCGGCGCGGCACCACCCGCTCCGCTCTGCCTGCTGGCGCCCCTATCCGGCGTCACCGACCTGCACATGCGCCGGATCGCCCGACGCTGCGGCGCCGACGCAGTGGTCTCCGAGATGGTGGCGGCCCGCGAATTCACCCGGGGTTCCGGCGAGGCGACGCTGCGCGCCGAGGGAGCGGGTGTCGACCTGCACGTGGTCCAGCTGGCCGGCTGCGAGGCGCAGCCCATGGCCGAGGCCGCCCGGCTCGCGGAGGCCGGCGGCGCCGACGTGATCGACGTCAACATGGGCTGCCCGGCCAAGATCGTCACCGGCATCGCCTCGGGCTCGGCCCTGATGCGGGACCTCGACCATGCGGAGCGCCTGCTCGCCGCGGTTCGCGGAGCGGTCTCCGTGCCGGTCACCGTCAAGATGCGCCTCGGCTGGGACGACGCGAGCCGCAACGCAGCCGACCTCGCCGCCCGCGCCGAGCGCCTGGGCCTGAACGCCGTCACGGTCCATGGGCGGACCCGGCAGCAATTCTACAAGGGCCGCGCCGACTGGGCGGCGATCCGGCCGGTCGTCGCGGCGGTGTCGATCCCGGTGATCGCCAACGGTGACGTGACCGACAGCGCGAGCGCCCGGGCCTGCCTCGCGGCATCCGGGGCCGCCGGGGTGATGATCGGCCGGGCCGCGACCGGCCGCCCCTGGCTCGTCGGGCAGGTGGCGGCGGCTCTGGCCGGCCGGCCGGCCGCACCGCCGTCGCGGACCGAACAGGCGACCCTCGCCGCCGAGCACTATGCCGGTCTCCTGTCCCTCTACGGCCGCGACATGGGGGTGCGCCACGCGCGCAAGCACCTCGCCGCCTACGCCGAGACCGGCGGGGCGCTGGATCCGGCCGAGCGTTCGGCGCTCCTCACAACCACCGATCCGGAGACCGCGCTCGCCCTGCTGATCCGGGCCTTCGCGGGCGCGGCGAACCCGGTCCGGGAGGCGGCGTGAGCGACGAACCCGTCCCGCAGGATCCTGGGGCTCGGCGCGACTCGGCCGCCGAGGCCGTGCTCAACGCCCTGCCGCTGCCGGTCCTGACCATCGGCGGCGACGAGCGCATCCTCCGCTGCAACCATGCCGCGGAGGCGTTCTTCGACTATTCGGCGCGCCTGATGCTGCGCCGTCGCCTGCGCGACATCATCCCGTTCGCCTCGCCGATCATCGCCCTGGTGACCGAGGTTCGGCGGCGGCGGGCCAGCGTCAGCGAGTACCGGGTGGAGCTGACCCAGCCGCGGCTGGGGCTGGAGCGCAGCGTCGACGTGTTCGCGACCCCGCTCGGCGACGAGGACGACGCCGTGGTGATGATGCTCCAGGAACGGACCATCGCCGACAAGATGAACCGCCAGCTCACTCACCGCGGTGCGGCGCGCTCCATGGTGGCGCTCGGCGCGATGCTGGCCCACGAGATCAAGAACCCCCTCGCCGGGATCCGCGGCGCCGCGCAGCTTCTGGAGAGCACCGGCGCCGAGGAGGACCGCCTGCTCACCCAGCTGATCTGCGACGAATCCGACCGGATCGTGCGCATCGTCGAGCGCATGGAGCTGTTCGGCGACGAACGGCCCTCGGACCGGGGCGCCGTCAACGTCCACGGGGTGCTCGACCAAGTGAAGCGCTCGGCGCAGTCGGGCTTCGCGCGGCATATCCGCTTCGTCGAGACCTACGACCCGTCGCTGCCGCCGGTCCTCGGCAACCGCGACCAGCTGATCCAGGTAATCCTCAACCTCGTGAAGAACGCCGCCGAGGCGATCGGCCCGGATGCGGTCGAGGGCGAGATCACCCTGTCGACCGCCTTCCGCACCGGCCTGCGCCTGCAGGTGCCGGGCTCCCGCGAGCGGGTCAGCCTGCCGATCGAGGTGGCGATCCGCGACAACGGCCCCGGCATCTCGGCCGACCTGCTGCCGGACCTGTTCGATCCCTTCGTCACCACCAAGGCGCAGGGATCCGGCCTCGGTCTTGCATTGGTGGCCAAGATCGTCGGCGACCACGGCGGCATCGTCGAGTGCGATCCCGCTCCCCGCCGCACGACGTTCCGCATCCTTCTGCCGATGTCGAGTGCCCGGGACGGGCGCGAATCGGCGGTCGATCCGTGATGTCGATCCCCGTATCCGGCCCCCCGTCGGAGGTCTGAGTAGAGAGTCATGCCGAACGGCCACATCATCGTCGCCGACGACGACGCCGCCATCCGCACCGTGCTCAACCAAGCGCTGTCACGGGCGGGCTACGAGGTCCGCTCGACGGGCAATTGCGCGACCCTCTGGCGCTGGGTCGCGCAGGGGGAGGGCGATCTCGTCATCACCGACGTGGTGATGCCCGACGAGAACGTGTTCGACCTGCTCCCGCGCATCAAGCGGGTGCGGCCGGAGCTGCCGATCATCGTGATGAGCGCGCAGAACACGTTCATGACGGCGATCCGCGCCTCGGAGCGGGGCGCCTACGAGTACCTGCCGAAACCCTTCGACCTGAAGGAACTGATCGCCATCGTGGGCCGGGCGCTCTCGCGGCCCCGCGGCACCGCCCCCGCCGGGGCGCCGCCGGAGAACGAGGACATCCCGCTGGTCGGGCGCTCGCCCGCCATGCAGGAGATCTACCGGGCGCTTGCCCGGCTGATGCCCACCGACCTCACCGTGATGATCACCGGCGAATCCGGTACCGGCAAGGAACTCGTCGCCCGGGCGCTGCACGATTACGGCCGCCGCCGCACCGGCCCGTTCGTGCCGGTCAACATGGCGGCGATCCCGCGCGACCTGATCGAATCCGAGCTGTTCGGCCACGAGAAGGGGGCCTTCACGGGGGCGCTCCAGCGCTCCGCCGGCCGGTTCGAGCAGGCCGAGGGCGGCACGCTGTTCCTCGACGAGATCGGCGACATGCCCATGGAGGCGCAGACCCGGCTGCTGCGCGTGCTCCAGCAGGGGGAGTACACGACGGTGGGCGGGCGCGTCCCGATCCGCACCAACGTCCGGATCATCGCGGCCACCAACAAGGACCTGCGGGTCTCGATCCAGCAGGGGATCTTCCGCGAGGATCTGTTCTTCCGCCTCAACGTCGTGCCGCTGCGGCTGCCGGCCCTGCGCGAGCGCTCCGAGGACGTGCCGGACCTCATCCGCCACTTCTTCGTCCTGGTCGAGCGCGAGGGTCTCACCCGCAAGACCCTCGACGGCGACGCCATGGAGCGGCTCAAGCGCTACCGCTGGCCCGGCAACGTCCGGGAACTCGAGAACCTCGTCCGGCGCCTGGCCGCCCTCTATCCGCAGGAGACGATCACCGGGCCGGTGATCGAGGCCGAACTCGACACCCTGCCTCTCGCGACACCGTCCAGCCCGGCCGCTAACGGCGCCGCCCGCAAGGGCGGCGGCGAATCGGAGAGCCTGTCGAGCGCGGTGGAACGCCACCTCTCGGATTATTTTTCAGGCTATCGGGACACGTTACCGCCTCCGGGGCTGTATCACCGCATCCTGCGCGAGATCGAAGGTCCGCTGATCGGCGCGGCGCTGGCCGCCACCCGCGGCAACCAGATCCGCGCGGCGGAGCTGCTCGGGGTGAACCGCAACACCCTGCGCAAGAAGGTGCGCGACCTCGACCTCCAGGTGTTCCGGACCGCGCGGTAGAATGGAGAGGGGCGCGCGCCTCACGCGCCTCGACGGCGGGCGTCAGGGATCGCGGAGGCGTCCGGAGGGCACCTTCGAGGCCGCCGCGCCGCGGACCTCGGGATGCGGTCCGGAGGTCGGAAAACCCGTCCGGACCGGCGCTCAGCGGCCCGGCAGGATCGGGTCGCCGCGCATCAGCGCGTGCAGCCGCTCGGTGTCGAACCCGTTCGGGATGGTCGGCAAGGCCGGCTTCGCCGCCGGGGCGGCCTTGACCGGAGCCGGAAGCGACCCGGTGGCCGACGGCTCGGCCTGAGCCGCGCGCACCACCGGTGCCGGCGCCAGATGCGCGAGCCGGTCGGCGCTGACGAGGGCGACGGTCGCCGTCGACACGAGGACGAGGACGGCGCCGAGGAGGGAACGCAGGATACGCACGCAACGACCCGGGACGCGACTTGAGACGGCAACAGATGTACGGCGTGGCCGTTAACGAAGCCCCACTCCAAGTCTTCGGTCGGCGATATTGACCGACGTCCAGGCCATTGCGAGCGACAGCCCGTTCTTCCGGGGCCGCAACGCCCGCCTCTACGCCAAGCCCGTGAGCGAATGCGTCTATCCGGACGGGTCCAACGAGTGCGCCGCCTGGATGGTGGCCTCCGATCCCCGCGAGACGCCGTGACCGCGGACAAGACATGTCTGCCGGGCCGTGGATCGGCGCGTCCGGCTTGACCTCGCCGGGCGCGGCGCGCTTCGTGCACCGCAGCGCAACGCGATCGCCGAGCCCCGATGTCCCTGAAGCCCTCGCCCGAGTCCAAGCAGACCTTCGCGCCCGCGACGCGCCTCGTCCATGCGGGCCGCGATCCGGGCGCTCAGCACGGCTTCGTCAACACGCCGATCTATCGCGGCTCCACCGTCCTCTATCCGACCTACGACGCCATCAAGCACCGGCGCGGGCGCTATAATTACGGCACGTCGGCCACGCCCACGATGGACGCCCTGACCGGAGCCTGGACGGAACTCGCCGGTGCCGCCGGGACCGTCGTCACCCCCTCGGGGCTCGCAGCGCTCACCGTCGCGCTGATGGCCGCCGTCTCGGCGGGCGACCACCTCCTCGTCACCGATTCCGCCTACCGGCCGACCCGCCAGTTCTGCGACGGCGTACTGGCGCGCTTCGGCGTCGAGGTCACCTACTACGACCCGATCATCGGGTCCGGCATCGCCACCCTGATGCGGCCGAACACCAAGGCCGTCCTGGTCGAGGCGCCGGGCTCGCAGAGCTTCGAGATGCAGGACATCCCGGCCATCGCCGCGGTGGCGCACGCGCACGGGGCCTGCGTGATCATGGACAATACCTGGGCGACGCCGCTGCTGTTCCCGCCGCACGCGCGCGGGGTCGACATCGCTGTCGAGGCCGGGACCAAGTACCTGAGCGGTGGCTCGGATCTGCTGATCGGCCTGACCTCCGCCAACGCCCAGTACTTCCCGGCCGTGCGCCGCACCTTCGACCACTTCGCGATGTGCGCCGGGGCGGAGGACATCTTCCTGGCGCTCCGCGGCATGCGCACCATGACCCTGAGGCTGCGCGAGCACGGCCGTGCCGGGCTGGAGATGGCGGGCTGGCTCCAGGCCCGCCCCGAGGTCCTGCGCGTCCTGCATCCCGGCCTGCCGGACGATCCCGGCCACGCCATCTGGAAGCGGGACTTCTCCGGCGCCTCCGGGCTGTTCGGCGTGATCCTCAAGCCGGTGCCCGAGGCGGCGGTCGCCGCCATGCTGGACGGACTGGAGCTGTTCGGGATGGGTTTCTCGTGGGGCGGCTTCGAAAGCCTCGTGATCCCGTTCGACTGCGCCGGCTACCGGACCGCCACGCAGTGGGCACCCGGCGGACCGGCCCTGCGCTTCCATATCGGACTCGAGGACACCGACGACCTCAAGGCCGACCTCGATGCCGGCTTCGCGCGCCTGCGGGCCGCCACGTGAGCACGCCGACCCGGCGGGGCCTCATCCAGGGCGCCGGCGCCCTCACCCTGGCGGCCGCCCTCCCGGCGGCGGCCGCGGAGGCGGACGTGACCGGCCGCCTCGCTCGCTACATGGCGGCCGCCCGGGCGCAGGAACTGCCCCCGGAAGTCCTGATCGCCTGCAAGCACCGCATCCTCGACACCCTGGCCGCCATGGTCTCGGGGGCTCGGATGCGGCCGGGCGAGATGGCGCTGGCCTACGTCCGGACCCTCGGCGGGGCCGAGCAGGCGGGGGTCGTCGCATCCGGCTTCCGGACCACCACGGTCAACGCGGCGCTCGCCAACGCCATGTGCGCCCATGCGGACGAGACGGACGACTTCGAGCCGGTGACCAAGGCCCATCCTGGCTGCGCCACGGTCCCGGCGGCCCTGGCGCTCGCCGAACGGCACGGCAATTCCGGCGCCGAGTTCGTCCGGGCGGTGGCACTCGGCTACGATCTCTGCTGCCGTCTGCTGCTGGCCCTGGGTCCCGACCTCGTCCGCGGCACGCATCGCAGCGCCGAGGGCACGAGCTCGACCTTCGGAGCGCTCGGCGCCGCCGCGGCCCTGGCCCGCCTCGATGAGCGGGGCATGCGTTTCGCCCTCTCCTACGCGGCCCAGCAGGTCTCCGGCCTGTGGAGCTGGGTGCGCGACGAGGACCATGTCGAGAAGGCGTTCGACTTCGCCGGCATGGGCGCGCGCAACGGGGTGACGGCAGTCGGCATGGTGGAAGCGGGCCTGACCGGCGTCGCCGACGTTCTCGACGGCCGCCACAACCTTCTCAACGCGCTCTCCACCGCGCCGAAGCCCGAGCTGATGCTCGAGGGGCTGGGCAGCCGCTTCTTCGTCACCGAGACGGCGATCAAGACCTTCTCGGTCGGTTACCCGATCCAGTCCCCCCTCGACGCGACCCTGACCCTGCGCCGGCAGTACGGCCTGACGCCGGAGACCGTGCGGCACATCCAAGTGAGGGTGCCCACCGACGCGGTCGGCATCGTCGGGTCGAGCGCCATGCCGGACGTGAGTTGCCAGCACCTCGTGGCGCTGGCGCTGGTGAAGGGCGCCGTCTCCTTCGCCGACAGCCACGATGCCGGTCTGATGCACGATCCCGTGATCGCCGCCCAGAAGGCCAAGGTCGAGCTGGTGGGCGATCCGGCCCTGATGGATCCCGCCGCCCCGCGCGGCGCCGTCGTGACGATCACCCTCGCGGACGGGCGGATCGTGGAGCATCACACCCGGCATCCGCCGGGCACACGGGAGACCCCCCTGACCACCGAGGCCGTCAACGCCAAGGCGCGGGACCTCATGGCGCCGGTGCTCGGTCCGGAGGCGACCGAGCGCCTGATCGCACGGATCAACACGCTGGAGACGCTCGCCGACATGCGCGACCTGCGTCCGCTGCTCGCCGCCTGAGCCGACGCCGTCGGGCGGGAACGGATTTGACCTGTCCGCCCGATCCTGATTGACCGGCCCGGCATGATCACGAGCCTCTCCGCCGGCGGCGCCCCGCGCCTCGCACCAGTCGACCGGATCGTCCGCGGGCTCGACGCGCTGAGCCTCACCCACGGCCGCGCCGTGGCGGCCCTGCTGACGCTGTGCCTGATCCTGTTCCTGCCGGGCCAGATCTCGCTCCAGCCGATGGACCGGGACGAGCCGCGCTTCGCCCAGGCTTCGAAGCAGATGCTGGAGACGGGCGACCTCGTGGACATCCGCTTCCAGGGCGAGGCGCGGCACAAGAAGCCGGCGGGGATCTACTGGGCGCAGGCCGCCGCGGTGGCGGCCGGCGAGGCGCTGGGCATGCCCGGAGCGCGCACCCAGATCGCCCTGTACCGGATACCGTCCCTGATCGGCGCCACCGCCTCGGTGCTGCTCGCCTATTGGGCCGCGCTCGCGTTCCTGCCCCGCCGGGGGGCGCTGCTCGCCGCCGCCCTCTACGGCGCCTGCCTGATGCTCTCGGCCGAAGCGCATCTCGCCAAGACCGACGCGCTGCTCGTCGCCTGCGCCACCGCGAGCCTCGCCGCGCTCGCCCGCACCTGGCTGGCGCGGCGCGACGGCAAGCCCGTATCCGGGCCGACCGTCGCGGCGTTCTGGCTCGGGATGGCGGCGGGCATCCTGGTGAAGGGGCCGATGGTGCCGCTCTTCGTGGCGCTGCCGGCGCTCGGCCTGTCGGTCGTGGCCCGGTCCGGCCGCTGGCTCGGCGCCCTTCGGCCGCTGCCCGGCCTCGCCCTGACGCTCCTGGCGGTCGCCCCCTGGTTCGCGGCGATCGCGTGGAAGAGCGGCGGCGCCTTCTACACCGAGGCGGTCGGGCACGACATGCTGGCCAAGGTCGGCGGCGGCGCCGAGCGCCACTGGGCGCCACCCGGCGCCTACGCGCTCACCGTGTTCGCTACCTTCTGGCCGGGGGCCGCCTTCGCGGCCATGAGCCTGCCGTTCGCGTGGCACACGCGGCGGGAGCCCGCCGTCGCCTTCCTGATCGCCGCCGTGCTGCCGGCGTGGCTGATCCTTGAGGCGGTGCCGACCAAGCTGCCGCACTACATTCTGCCGCTGATGCCGTGGCTCGCGGTCCTCACCGTGCTGGCGATGACCCGGGGGGCGCTGGACCCGCGCCTGCGGGGCGCACGCCTGACGGCCCTGCTGGTGCCGGCGATCCCGGTGGCCCTCACGCTCGGCCTGTGCCTCGCGGGCTGGCGGCTCGACGCCCACACCATCCCGTGGCCGGCCCTCCCGCTGCTCGCCGCCGCCTGCGCGGTCGCGGCGCTGGCCTGGCGCGCCTTCGCGCAGGGTTCGGCCGAGGGCGCCCTCGTGCTCGGGGTGGTGGCCTCCATCCTGCTCGGGCCGGCGGTCCTGGGCGTGGCGCAGCTGTCGCTGCCGGCCCTGAAGGTCTCGCCGCGGCTCGCGGCCCTGCGCGACCGGATGCCCTGCGCGGACCCGCAGGTGGCGAGCCTCGGCTACCGGGAGCCGAGCCTCGTCTTCCTCGTCGGCACCGACCTCGCCCTGCCTCCCGACGGCGCCGCCGCCCGGTCCTTCCTCGAGGGCGGCGGCTGCCGGCTGCTGTTCGTGGAATCCCGCGACCGCGACACCTTCAACGCGGCCTGGCCCGTGGGGCGCGGCGCACCCGCGCCCCTGGCGGAGGTCGACGGCTTCAACCTCAACACCGGCCGCCGGGTCTTCGTGACGGCCTACGCGGTGACCCCGTGAGCGACGCCCCGCATCTCAGCATCGTCGTGCCCGTGAAGAACGAGGCCGGTAACATCGCGCCCCTGGTGGCCGAGATCGAGGCCGCCTGCGCGGGCCTCGCCTTCGAGCTGATCTACGTGGATGACGCGTCCACCGACGGGACGCGGGCGGCCCTGGCGGCGGCCCGGGCGGGGCGGCCCTGGCTGAGGATCCTGCACCATGCCCGGAGCGGCGGTCAGTCGGCGGCGGTGCGCAGCGGCGTCCTGGCCGCCCGCGGCACCGTCGTGGCGACCCTCGACGGCGACGGCCAGAACGATCCGGCCTTCATCCCCGCCCTCCTGGCCGCCCTGGAGGCGGCGGGTCCGGATGCGGGCCTCGCCCAGGGCCAGCGGCGCGGGCGCAAGGACGGGCGCTTCAAGATGCTCCAGTCGCGCATCGCCAACGGTGTCCGCGGGCGGATCCTGAACGACGCGACCCGCGACACCGGCTGCGGTCTCAAGGTCTTCCGGCGCGCCGTGTATCTCCGGCTGCCCTATTTCGACGCCCTCCACCGGTTCATGCCGGCCCTGGTGGCCCGGGAGGGCTTCTCCGTGGTCCACCGCGACGTGGTAGACCGGCCGCGGCTCACGGGCGTCTCGAAGTACGGTCTGTTCGACCGGCTCTGGGTCGGGCTCCTCGATCTCGCCGGGGTCTGGTGGCTGATCCGGCGCAAGCGCGCCGATCCGCGGCCGGAGGAGGTCGCCCGCCCGGCGGGCGCGCCGACAGACCAGGACGTCGGATGCTGATCCAGCTCGCCCACGATCTGCCGGCCTATTTCTACGATGTGTTCGTCACCCGGCTCGACTTCTGGCTGGTCTTCGGCATCGTCGCCCAGGTGGTGTTCGGCTCGCGCTTCATCCTGCAATGGATCGCCAGCGAGCGGGCCGGACGGAGCGTGATCCCGCTGTCGTTCTGGTTCCTGTCGATCCTCGGCGGCCTGATGACCCTGGTCTACGGGTTCGTGCGCCGCGAGCCGGTGATCATCATCGGCCAGGGGCTCTCCACCGGCATCTACCTGCGCAATCTCGCGCTGATCTTCCGCGAGCGGCAGCGGAAGCGCGGTCGCCCATGAGCCGCGCGCCGCTGCCCGCCTACTACGACGACCTGGACGCCACGTTCGAGGCGCTGTGGGGCCTGCTGGCGGACGGCGCCGCGCACGGCCGCAGCGGGTTTCACCTGCCGACGGTGGCGACGCTCGGCGCGGCGGGCGGCCCGCGGC
>NZ_JBFUGA010000084.1:0-27147 GCF_056403155.1 Methylobacterium sp. P3_A11 | reverse complement strand
GCCCGGCCTGTCCCGGGCGCCCTGGCGGCCCGGGACCGCGCGGCGCAGTCCGGACGCGGGCTAGGGTCCGGGGCCGGGCGCGCTATAAGGGGCTCATGTCAGAGGCCGACCTACAGCCCCTCCTCGCCGTCGAGGACCTCTCCGTGGCGTTCCGCGCGCGCGAGGGCGAGACCGTCGCGGTCGACGGCATCGGCTTTTCCATTCGCCGGGGCGAGACCGTCGCCCTTGTGGGCGAATCGGGATCCGGCAAGTCGGTGACGGCGCTGGCGATCCTGCGCCTCCTCGACGGGGCGGCCCGTCAGGATGGCCGGATCCTGTTCAAGGGGCGCGACCTCGCGCAGCTGCCCGAGCGGGCGATGCGGGACGTCCGCGGCGCCGACATCACCATGGTGTTCCAGGAGCCGATGACCTCGCTGAACCCGCTCCACACGATCGAGCGGCAGATCGGCGAGGTGCTCGGGCTGCACCGCGGCCTCACCGGCAAGGCGGCCCGCCGGCGGATCCTGGAACTCCTGGACCTCGTGGGCCTGCGCGACGCGGAGCGCCGCATGGGCGCCTACCCGCACGAACTTTCCGGCGGCCAGCGCCAGCGGGTGATGATCGCCATGGCGCTCGCCTGCGAGCCGGACCTGCTGGTGGCCGACGAGCCGACCACGGCGTTGGACGTCACGGTCCAGGCGCAGATCCTGGCGCTGCTGGCCGATCTGCAAAAGCGCCTCGGCATGGCGATGCTGTTCATCACCCACGATCTCGGCATCGTCGAGCGGATCGCCGACCGGGTCTGCGTGATGCTGAAGGGCAAGATCGTGGAGACGGGCGAGACCCGGGCGGTCTTCGCGAATCCGCAGCACGAATACACGCGCCGCCTGATCGCCTCCGAGCCGAAGGGCCGGGCCAACCCCGTCCCGGCCGACGCCGCGCCGCTCCTGGAGGCCGGCCCCCTGAAGGTCTGGTTCCCGCTCAAGTCGGGCCTGCTCCGGCGTGTCACCGGCCATGTCAGGGCCGTCGACGGCGTCTCCCTGCGCGTCCGGGCCGGCGAGACGGTCGGCATCGTCGGTGAGTCGGGCTCGGGCAAGACCACGCTCGGCCTCGCCTTGCTGCGGCTCACCGGCTCGGAGGGTCCGATCGTCTTCCTCGGCAAGGCGATCGACGGCTACGGCGTGGCGCAGATGCGCCCCTTGCGGAAGGACATGCAGGTCGTCTTCCAGGACCCGTACGGCTCTCTCTCGCCGCGCATGTCGGTGGCCGATATCGTCGCCGAGGGGCTGGTGGTCCAGGGCGCGGTGCGCGCCCGGTCCGAGCGCCGCGCCGTGGTCGCCAAGGCGCTGACCGATGTCGGCCTCGACCCGGCCGCGATGGACCGCTACCCGCACGAATTCTCGGGCGGCCAGCGGCAGCGCATCGCCATCGCCCGCGCCATGGTGCTCAATCCCCGCTTCGTCGTCCTCGACGAGCCCACCTCGGCCCTCGACCGCTCCGTCCAGGCGCAGATCGTGACCCTGCTCCGTGACCTCCAGCGCGAGCGCGGCCTCGCCTACCTGTTCATCAGCCACGACCTGAAGGTGGTGCGGGCGCTCGCCAACTACGTGATCGTGATGCAGAACGGCCACGTGGTCGAAGAGGGGGCCGCCGAGACGATCTTCGCGAACCCGCAGACCGCCTATACCCGCGCCCTGTTCAAGGCCGCCTTCGCCCTCGAGAGCGACGCGCCGGCCGAGCTGGAGCCCGCCTGACCGTGGCGCGCGCGCTCCTGATCGTCCTCGATTCCGTCGGCATCGGCGGCGCCCCGGACGCGGACCGGTACGGCGATTCCGGCTCCGACACGCTCGGGCATATCGCGGACGGGTGCGCGGACGGCCGCGGCGACCGCGCCGGCTTGCGGTCGGGGGCCCTGCGCCTGCCGCACCTCGCCGCCCTCGGACTCGGGCTCGCGGCCGCCGGGGCCTCGGGACGGATCCCGCCGAACCTCGCGCCCTCCGGGGCGCCCACCGGGGTCTACGGTCATGCGGTAGAGATCGCCGCCGGCAAGGACACGCCCTCCGGGCACTGGGAGATCGCGGGCCTGCCGCTGACCGAGCCCTGGGGGCACTTCCCCGACACCCGGCCGGCCTTCCCGCCGGACCTCACCCGGGCGCTGATCGCCGAGGGCGGCCTCCCGGGCATCCTGGGGGATTGTCACGCACCGGGCGTCGCGATCATCGAGGCACTCGGAGCCGAGCACGTCCGGACGGGAAAACCGATCTGCTACACGTCGGCCGACAGCGTGTTCCAGATCGCCGCCCACGAGGAGGCGTTCGGGCTGGAGCGGCTCTACGACCTATGCCGCGTGGCCCGTCGCCTGTGCGATCCCTACCGGGTCTGCCGGGTGATCGCTCGGCCCTTCGTCGGCGTTGCGGAAGCCGGCTTCCGCCGGACCGGCAACCGCCGGGACTTCGCGGTCGCGCCGCCTGGGCGGACCCTGCTGGACCGGGCGGAGGCGGCCGGCCGCACGGTGGTCAGTGTCGGCAAGATCGGCGACATCTTCGCCCATCGGGCGACCGGCCGCGAGATCAAGCCGGGCGCCAACGCGGCCTGCCTGACGGCCGGGCTCGACGCGCTGGCGACCCTGCCGGAGGGTGGCCTGATCTTCGTCAACCTCGTGGATTTCGACACGGAGTACGGCCACCGTCGCGACGTGCCCGGCTATGCCGCGGAGCTCGAAGCCTTCGACGCCCGGATCCCCGAGATCCTGACGGCTCTGGCGCCGGGCGACCTCGCCGTCGTCACGGCCGATCACGGCAACGATCCGACCTGGGCCGGGACCGACCACACCCGCGAGCAGGTGCCGGTCCTGGCGTTCGGCCCCGGGGTGGATGCCCGGTCGATCGGTCGACGGGATACCATGGCGGATATCGGCGCCACGGTGGCGGCCCATCTCGGCTTGGCCTGGGACGGACCCGGAACCGCGTTCCTATAGGGAGGACATGACGTGCGGGACGACGACGACCGGCCGCGCAAGGCCGTCGCCCACGAGATCGGGCAGCCCCTCGACACGCTCTCCCTCGCGGATCTCGACGCCCGCGTCGCGCTCCTGCGCGCCGAGATCGCCCGGCTGGAGGCGGCGCGGGCTGCCAAGCAGGCGGCACAGGGCGCGGCCGACGCCTTCTTCAAGCGGGGCTGAGGCTTGGACCGGAGCGAAGCCCTCGCCGCCCTGCGGCGTGGTGATCTCGGCGGCGCGCGGGAGGTGCGGCTGCCCGACGGGCTGACGGAATTTCCACGCGAGGTCTTCGATCTTGCCGACACGCTGGAGGTGCTGGATCTCGGCCGGGGCAGCCTCACCGACCTGCCGGACGATTTCGGCCGTCTGCACCGCCTGCGGGTGCTGTTCTGCTCCGGAAACCCGTTCCCGCGCCTGCCGCCTGCGCTCGGCGCATGCCCCGCGCTGAGCCAGCTGGGCTTCCGCGGCTGCGGCATCCGGGAGGTTCCGGCGGAGTCGCTGCCGCGCGGGCTGCGCTGGCTGACGCTGACCGACAACCGGATCGAGGCGCTGCCGGCCGCCCTGGGCGAGCGGCCGCTCCTGCAGAAGCTGATGCTGGCGGGGAACCGGATCCAGGCGCTGCCGGACAGCCTTGCGGGCGCGGCGAATCTCGAGTTGATCCGGCTCTCCTGCAATCGGCTCGACGCTCTGCCGCCTTGGCTCGGGACGCTCCCGCGCCTCGCCTGGGTCGCCTATGCGGGCAATCCCGCCGAGCCGATCACCGAGCCCGCGGATGCGCCGCGCGTCCCGTGGCCGGATCTGGACATCGGCCACCTGCTCGGTGAGGGCGCATCGGGCCGGATCTTCCACGCGGCCTGGCGCAATCCCGCCGGCGCGCAGGACGTCGCCCTGAAGCTGTTCAAGGGCGCGATGACCAGCGACGGCCTGCCCGAACGGGAGATGGCGGCCTGCCTCGCCGCCGGGACGCATACGGCGCTCACAGGCGCGCTGGGCCGGCTCGATGGCCATCCGGACGGCAGCCAGGGCCTGCTGCTCCGGCTTCTGCCGTCGCACTGGCGCGCGCTCGCCGGCCCGCCGAGCCTCGCGAGCTGCAGCCGCGACGTCTACGATCCGGACCTGCGCCTCGACGGTGACGTCGTCCTCCGGATCGCGCGCGCCGTCGGCGAGGCGGTGGCGCACCTGCATGGTCGCGGCCTGCTCCATGGCGACGTCTACGCCCACAACACCCTGTGGGATGCCGGGACCGGCGCCGCCGTGCTCAGCGATTTCGGGGCCGCCTCGACCCTGCCGGACGGGGCGCTCGGCGCGGCGCTCGTGCGGATCGAGGTCCGGGCCTTCGGCATCCTGCTCGGCGAGCTGCTCGATCGCTGCGCGGCACCGCCGCCCGAGTTGCGCGCCTTGGAGCAGGCGTGCACGCAGCCCGATCCCGATCGGCGGCCAGGGCTGGAGGCGGTGATCGCCGAGATCGCCCGGCTCGAGGCTTGAGCCCCACGGGGGCGAGCGGTCCGGGATCCTCAGTCCGGGATGTCGGCTTGGTTGCGCGCCACCACGGCGAAGAGGTCGCCGAGCGCGGCGAGACTGGCGGCCTGAAGCTGGGCCGCCGGTACCACCCCGCCGTCCGGTCCGGGAAGATCCCGCGTCGCCGTGGCAGCCGCCACGACCGTGGGGCGGAACCCGATGTTGAAGGCGCCCCGCGCGGTCGAGTTGACGCACATATGCGTCATGAAGCCCGCCAGGACGATATCCGTCACACCCGCTCCCTTGAGCCGTGCCTCCAGATCCGTGCCTACGAAGGAACTCGGATAGGCCTTGGTGATCACCGGCTCGTCGCCTTGCGGCGCCACCTCCGGACTGATCTGGCCGATCGGCGCCGTCACGTCGTAGGGCGTCCCTTCTCCGGCATTGTGGCGGACATGAAACACCGGGATGCCCGCTTTGCGCGCCCGCGCCAGCAGCTCGGCCGCCTCGCGCAGCGCCGGCTCGACGCCATCGAGGCGCATCACGCCCTCGCGATAGGTCTGCTGCAGGTCGATCATCACGAGCGCCGAACCCTTGAGCCGGGCCGGCGCGGGGCTCAGGCCGGAGAGGCCGCGCAGGGTTGCGGGATCGGACATCCGGAACTCTCCTCGGGCACCGCCGCCATGGCGTCCCTCTGTACCCCAACGCTACGACGGGCCGGCCCCGGAGCGCCAGAGCGCGAAGGTGCGCCATCCGGTCCGGAGCGAACGCCGTGCGCGACTTCTCCCCGACCGGCACAGGCGCCCGAGGCCCGTGGCGGGCGGGAAGCTCGGCCAGGAAGGTTGACCGCACGGATTGATCCGCACCCGCAGGTCGCTACATGCGCGGCGTGACAGTCCAGCCCCTGCGCCTCGGCGCGCTGCTCCTCGCCCTCGCCTGCGCGCCTCCGGCTTCGGCCGCCCCGTCCGAAGGGGCGACCGAGACCGTCGAGCAGGCACTCTGCCGGCTCATCGACGAATCCGCCAAGGCGCGCGGCCTGCCGATACCGTTCCTGACGCGCCTGATCTGGCGCGAAAGCAGTTTTCGCGTGGGCGTCGTCAGTCCGGCCGGGGCGCAGGGCGTCGCGCAGTTCATGCCCGGGACGGCCCGGGAACGCGGTCTCCTCGACCCGTTCGATCCCGAGCAGGCGATCCCGCACGCGGCTCATCTGCTGTCCGACCTTAAGGCGCAATTCGGTAATCTCGGGCTGGCCGCGGCGGCGTATAACGGCGGCGCTGCGCGGGTGAGCAAGTGGCTCGCCGGCGACGGTGGCCTGCCCGCCGAGACCCGCACCTACGTCGCCGCCATCACGGGCCTGCCGGCGGAGGACTGGCGAACCGGCCCGGCCAAGGCGATCGAGTATCCGGAGGGCGGTCCGCCCGCCAAGCCCGAATCCAAGCCCAAGGACGCGACGGACGCGAAGCCGGCCGCGCCGCAGACCTGCCTGCAGGTGACCGCAGCCTTGCGCATTCCGTCCCGCGGCGACCGCTTCGCGCTCGGCCTCAACGAGGGGCCGGCCGCCCCCTGGGGCATCCAGCTTGCCGGCAATTTTTCCAAGGCCCTGGCGCTCCAGAGCTTCAATCGCGCGCGGAGCGCCTATGCGGGCGTGATCGGCGAGGTGCGGCCGATGATCATCGGCACGCGCCTGCGCAACCGTGGGACCCGCGCCTTCTACCGGATCCGCATCCCGGCGCAGAGCCGGCAGGCGGCCGACGACCTCTGCATCCGCATCCGCAAGGTCGGTGGCGCCTGCATCGTGCTGCGGACCTGATTTTCCGGGCTCCGCCGCGGGACCGTCATCAATCCGCCCCGAGGGCGGTGCGGAATGGCACGGTCGGGACAACCGGATGGGATATGACACGACTCCTCACCGCGTTCGCCAGCCTCCTCTGCCTGGGGCTCGCCGCATTCGGCTTCACCGCTGCCTCGCCGCTCGCCCTGTTCGACGCGATCGGCCCGCGCGACCCGGGGGGGCGTCTCGCCGCGAAGGACCAGCCGTTCGGCGAGGGGTCGCGGCGGCGCCTCGACATCTACGTTCCGACCGCTGCGGCGGAGAACGCGCCGGTCCTGGTGTTTTTCTACGGCGGCTCCTGGCAGAGCGGGTCCAAGGATGACTACGCCTTCGTCGGGCACGCGCTCGCCGCGCAGGGCTTCGTCACGGTGCTGCCCGACTATCGGCTCTACCCGGAGGCGCCGTTCCCGGGCTTCCTCGAGGATGGCGCGGCGGCCATCGCCTGGGTGCGCGACAACATCGCGGCCTACGGGGGTGACCCGCGCCGCATCGTGCTCGCGGGCCACTCGGCGGGGGCCTACAACGCCGTGATGCTCGGCCTCGACCCGCGCTACGTGACCGCCGCCGGCGTCGATCCCAAGGTCATCAAGGCGGTCGCGGGCCTGTCCGGTCCCTACGACTTCCTGCCGTTCGATCAGGACACCACCGTCAAGGTGTTCGGAAAGGCTCCCGATCCGGAGTCCACGCAGCCGGTCGCCTTCGCGGGTCCGCTCTCCCCGCCCGCCTTCCTGGCCACGGGCGACGCCGACACGGTGGTGAAGCCGCGGCACACGGTCAGCCTCGCCGCCAAGCTCCGCGCCGAGCACGTCCCCGTCCAGGAGCGGATCTATCCCGGGCTCGACCACAAGGACACGCTCCTGGCGCTCTCCGTCACCTTCCGCTCGAAGGCGCCGGAACTCGCCGAGATGGCATCCTTCCTGATGCGGCAATCCGCGGGGCGCTCCCAGTACACGATGCGGCGCTGAACGAGCCCGGCCCGCATCAAGGTTATCGCGCGATCGTTGGGTGCAACGCCTGATTTCCCATCGCCCCGGACCCGCGGGACGCTAGAATGGCCTCGGCCGCAGAGCGCGGCCCTCGCGGTGGGACGACATGGCTTCTGCGGATGCGGCGATCGGTATCCCGGCCGACGGCCGGCGGCACGGTGTCGCGAGCCGCGACCTGCCGGACGCGCTGCGCGTCCTCCTGAACGGGTCCGTCTTCGTCCTCCTCTGGAACCACGTCTGGCTGAAGGATCTGTCGGATCGGTCGATGCTTGCGGCCTCAGAAGACGGCAGCCTGCTGACGCAGGTTCTGTTTCTCGCCGCCGGTGCCGCCATGGCCGCGGCGATCTACCGGATCGGCGTCCGCCACCTGCGCCCTCTGGCGACGCGCCCGCTCGTGCTGTGCGCCCTCTGGCTCAGCGCGACGGCACTGCTCTCCATCGAGCCGAGCCTCGCGCTGCGCCGGCTGGCGCTCTTCGCCATCGCGGCGATGCTCTCGGCGGGCGTGCTGATCGTGGCCCGCTCGCCGCGGCAGCTGGCCCTGACCATGGCCGGATCCGCCCTGGTGATCGTGCTCGCGTCCTACCTCGCGGTCGCCTTCGTGCCGAACCTCGCGATCCACTCGGCCTTCGACGTGAACTCCGATCCGAGCCACCCCGGCCTCTGGCGCGGAATCTTCCCACAGAAGAACGAGGCCGGCGCGGCCATGGTGATCCTGGTGATCGTCGGCCTCTACGTGGCGTCGGCGGCGAGCCGCCTCCTCGGCTGGGCGATCGTGCTCCTCGCGGCCGGGTTCCTGGTCGCGAGCGGTTCGAAGACCGCGATCCTGCTCCTGCCGGTGATCCTCGTCGTCACCGGCCTGTGCCAAGTGCTGACCGGCGGCCTGATGCGGCGCCTGCTGCTCCTCGGCCCGGTGATCGGCTTCTCGCTGATCTCGATCGGCTCGGTGCTCGCACCGGCCATTCAGGACGCGGTCGGGGCGCTCCTCACCGACGCCACCTTCACGGGGCGCAGCGAGATCTGGCAGTTCGCCATCGACAATATCCTGATCCGGCCCTGGCGCGGCTGGGGGATCGGCGCGTTCTGGATGACCGAGCGCACCATGTATGGCGGCTCGGAGGAGCTGACCTGGGTCAACACCGTCGACCACGCGCATAATGCCTATCTCGACACCGCGCTGATCGGCGGCCTGCCGTTCCTCGCGCTGACCGTGGTGGCCTTCGTGCTCGCTCCGGTGCGCGACCTGCAGCGCGTCGCCGGCGGTACGCGCCTCGACGCGGAGACCCTGCTCTTCCTGCGGCTGTGGTTCCTCGGCCTCGTCTCGGCGTCCTTCGAGACGGTGTTGTACAACGGCAACAACGCCACCTGCTGCATGTTCATGATGGCGGTGTTCGGCCTGCGCCTGCGCACCCGCTACGCCATCGCCAGACCGTGAGGGCGGATCGGAGCCCGACCCCGTCTGATGGCACCTGGTGCGGGCGCCGGTCGTCGCCGATCGCCACGAAGGTGAAGGTCCCCTCGGTGACCTTCATGGTGGCCTCGCTCGCCCGCTCGCGCCGCCGGACCTCGACCTGGATGCGCAGGGACGAGCGTCCGACCGTCAGGAGCCACACGTAGAGGCTGACCTCGTCGCCGACGAAGGCCGGGTGGCGGAACGTGATCGCGTCGACCGGGATGGTGGCGCACCGCCCCCCGCGCCCGCCGGGTTTGTATCGGTGGGTATGGCGATCGTGCGGATCACCGGCGGCTCGTAATCCGTCGGCCGGGCCGCCTTCCTCGCCGGTATCCGCAGTAACCGTCCCTCGCCGAACCAGCCGGCGGATGTATCCATCTGCCTTGGCAATGCGGCTTCAGGGCCGGGCGCGGGTCCCCTCTCCACCCAAGTCGGGCCTGCCCGACTTGGGCTCCTCAGTGCGGGCCTCGGGCAGGCCCGAGGCCCGTGCGGCAGAGGGACAGGGTGAGGGCTGTGCGGCTTCCGGATCAGGCTCGCTCTGACCGCGCGTTGGCGGCGTGCTGAATCCTGTACCCTCTCGTCCCTCACCCCAACCCTCTCCCGCACGGGGGAGGGAGTGCGTCGCGCTCTGCCGCCAGCGCCCATGTCCGACCGAGATCTGTGAACACCCGAGCCCGAACCAGCGGGACAGATCCGGGGACGCTCGGCCGCCGTCAATCGGGCAGTGCGAAGACCAGCAAGGCGTCGCCGGTGCCGAAGCCGGCGGCCTTGGTGTACGATGCGCCCCCGGCCGCGACCGCCACATACTGCTTGCCGTCGAGCGCATAGGTCATGGCCGGCCCGCTGATCCCGGCACCGCACTGGAAGCGCCAGAGCACCCGGCCGTCCCGGGCGTCGTGGGCGTCGAGATGGCCGTCCTCCTCGCCGGAGAAGACAAGTCCGCCGGCGGTCGCGAGCGTACCCCCCGAGAGGCGGCTCGCCGACCGCACGGTCCACGCGATCCGGCCGCCATCGGCGAGATCGACGGCGGTCAGCGTGCTGAAGGACGGCTCGCCCTTCGCCTCGCCCGTTTCCGTGTAGCGGATCTCCGGCCGCCCCGCGGCGGCCGGCACGGTCTTGACCGTGTAGGTCGTCGCCCCGTGGCGGACCTGCACGTAAGCGCGGCGCCCGTCATACGCGGTGGGCGGCCACGAGACCGCTCCCAGGGGGCCTGGCGCCACCACGGTGCCCTGTGGGGTCGGCGGCGCGAACAGGTTCTTCTGTTCGAGAAGCGGCGCCGACCGCTCGATGAGCGTCCCCGTCGCGCGGTCGTGGACGTAGATCCAGCCGGTCTTGCTCGCGGAGGCCACCGCCTTGGTGCCGTTCGGTCCGTCGAGCAGGAAGGGCGGCGCGGCGACGTCGTAGCCCCATTCGTCGTGGGGCACCTGCTGGTCGTACCAGCGCAGCTTTCCGGTCTTCACGTCCAGGGCGACGAGGCACATCGTGTAGAGATTGTCCCCCGGCCGCGACAGGCCGAAATTCTGCGGCGCCGGATTGCCGGTTCCGAAGAAGATCAGGCCGAGATCGGGATCGTAGGCCGGCGTCATCCAGAGCGAGCCGCCGCCCACGCGCCAAGCGTCGCGGTTGGCCGGCGCGGCCGCCTTCTCGGCGGCGATGTCCCGGTGGAGGGGCGTGCCGTCGGCGGTCGTCTCGACGAAGCCGCCCTCCCACCCCTCCGAGGGGGTTACGTACCAGCGCCAACGCTCCTCACCCGTCTTGGCGTCGTAGGCCGCGAGCCAGCCGCGCCGGCCGTAGCCGCCCTCGATGCCGACCACCGCGCCGCCGTCGAGGCCGCCCGCCGCGTCCTCGATGTGGAGGCCGTAGCCCGCGCCGGTGACGCCCACGATCACCAGACCGTCGGCGACCAGCGGCGGCATCTTGAAGCCCAGCCGGCTCGATCCCTGCACCGGCTTGCCGCCCAGCGTGGCCGCCAGGCCCGAGGCGGTCTCGCTCTCGCCCTCCTCCGGCCGCACGGCCTCCTTGTCCCAGACCACCTGGCCGCTCTTGGCATCCAGGGCGATCAGCCGCCCGTCCATGGTCGCCTCGAAGACGAGGCCACCCGATACGGCGAGCCCGCGATTCGAGGGCGGCCCGAAGATTTTGTCTGTCCGCGGCTTGTGCGTGTAGGTCCACAGGGGCTTGCCGGTGCGCGCGTCCAGCGCCGCAACGTTGTTCTGCGTCGTGGAGACGTAGAGGGTCCCGTCCACCATGACGGGCTGGGCCTGGAAATAGCCAGTCACCCCCGTCTGGAAGATCCAGGCGGGCCGCAAGCGGCCGACCGTGTCGCGGTCGATCTGGGTCAGCTCGGAGAAGTTGCGGTTGCTGGGGTCGTGCCCGAAGGCCGGCCAGGGAGTCTCGGCGGCGGATGCTGGAATAAAAGAGACAGATCCTCCCAGGCAGGCCAGCAGGACGGCTCGAAACCCTCGCGACAAAGCTGTGCTCCCCTGTGCGGCGACACTTGCGCCTGAACGGACCCGTCCCTTTGGCGAGAGCCTCAGGCCTTTCGCCGCGCCGCGCCGTCGAGCTGAGCGGGCGTCGCCTGCGCTCCCATGGCACGGGCCATGTCGGCCGCGCCCTGGCCTGACGCGTCACGGCGATCCGGGTCGGCGCCGTGCTGGAGAAGTAGGTCGACCATCTCGGTCCGGTCGAACATCGCCGCCGTCATCAGTGCGGTGCGGCTGCCGTCGCCGACACCGTCCACCGCGGCCCCGTGCTGGAGGAGCAGCCGCGCCACCGCCAGATCGTTCTTGAACGCCGCGCCGGCGAGCGGCGTCTGGCCGCGGTCGTTGGCGAGTTCCGGGTCGCCGCCGGCTTCGAGGATCACACGGGCCGCTTCCGCCTGACCGTTATAGGCGGCCAGCATCAGCAGGCTGTCGCCCTTGTCGTTGCGCAGGTTCGCCGGCAGCCCCTGGCCGAATAGGTCGGCAAGCTCCTGCGCGTGGCCCATGCGGGCATACTGAAAGACCCGGGCCGCGAAGGCCAGGGTGTCGTCGTCGAGGATCGGGGGCGTTTTCGGGTCCGGGGCCATCGCGTGCTCGTCTCTCATCGCGACTGATCTGGGCCGATGCGGCATCCTCGTCCAGCGGCGGCGGGAACGGTTTCGGCGTGTGGCTCGTTCCAGCCGCCAATCCGGGCTCGAATGCCCGACGCTTCCGGAGCGTTACGATGCCCCGACCGTTTGAGCCCTACGCCGACGCGCTGCGCACCGCCCGCGAGATCGTGCGCGAGCAGGCCGGTGCCATCGTCGAGGCGGCCGTCCGCGCGGAGTCCCAGGCCTACGACGAGGCCTGTAATGTCCTCGTCGTCCGGATCGCGCAGGCCCTAGTCGATGCCCGCGAGGCTGGACCGGGGGGCGGCCTCGACCGGGGCTACGAGGCCGCGTAAGGCATCGGCGGCCGGGTCAGCCCCGCCGCCGCCCGCCGCCGCCCTTGTACTTGGGCTTCTGTCCGCCGAGCCCCTGCGTCGAGCGCGGCTTCGGCCGCTCCTGCCAGACCGGCGCGAGGCCGCCCACCGGCAGCTCCCGGTCGGTGCCGGGACCCATATTGTCGAGGTCCGGCTTGGCGATCCGGCTGCCCACCGCCCCACGTGGCGCCTTGCGGCCGAACTTGCCGGCTTCCCGCTCAACGTCGCTTTGCCGGGCCATCGGGTCGTCCGAAACCAGCAGCTCGGTCGCCTGGAGCCGCTTCAGCTCATCGCGCAGCCGCGCCGCCTCTTCGAAGTCGAGATCGGCGGCGGCCGTCCGCATCCGCTTCTCGAGATCCGCCATCACGGCCTTGAGATTGTGGCCCACCGTGATCGCGTCCTTGGCAAGCCCGGTATCGACCTGGACGTGGTCGCGCTCGAACACGCTGCTGAGGATGTCGGCGATGCCGCGCTTCACGCTCTGCGGCGTGATCCCGTGCTCGGCGTTGTAGGCGAGCTGCTTGGCGCGGCGCCGCTCGGTCTCGGCCATCGCCCGCTCCATCGAGCCGGTGATGGTGTCCGCATACAGGATGCAGCGGGCGTCGGCATTGCGGGCGGCGCGGCCGATGGTCTGGATCAGCGAGGTCTCCGAACGGAGGAAGCCCTCCTTGTCGGCGTCGAGGATCGCCACCAGGGCGCATTCCGGGATGTCGAGGCCCTCGCGCAGCAGGTTGATGCCGATCAGCACGTCGAAGGCGCCGAGCCGCAGGTCGCGGATGATCTCGATCCGCTCCAGCGTGTCGATGTCGGAGTGCATGTAGCGCACCCGGACGCCGTTCTCGTGCAGGTACTCGGTGAGGTCCTCGGCCATGCGCTTGGTGAGCGTGGTCACGAGCGTCCGGTAGCCGGCCTGGGCCACTTCCCGGACCTCGCCCAGGAGATCGTCCACCTGGCTGCGGGCCGGGCGGATCTCGATCACCGGATCGACCAGCCCGGTCGGGCGGATGACCTGCTCGGCGAAGACCCCGCCGGTCTGCTCCATCTCCCACTTGCCGGGCGTGGCCGAGACATGGACCGTCATCGGCCGCATCGCGTCCCACTCCTCGAAGCGCAGCGGGCGGTTGTCGAGGCAGGAAGGCAGCCGGAAACCATACTCGGCGAGCGTTGCTTTCCGGCGGAAGTCGCCCCGGTACATGCCGCCGATCTGCGGCACGGTGACGTGGCTCTCGTCGGTGAAGACCAGGGCGTTGTCGGGCAGGTACTCGAACAGGGTCGGCGGCGGCTCACCGGGCTTCCGGCCGGTGAGGTAGCGGGAATAGTTCTCGATGCCGTTGCAGGCGCCGGTGGCCTCGATCATCTCGATGTCGAAGGTGCAGCGCTGGTCGATGCGCTGCGCCTCGATGAGACGGCCCATCTTGGTCAACTCCTCGATCCGGCCGTTCAGCTCGGTCTTGATGCCCTTGATCGCCTGCTGCAGCGTCGGGCGCGGCGTGACGTAGTGCGAGTTGGCGTAGACCTTCACGAACTTCAGCTCGGAGATGGTCTTGCCGGTGAGCGGGTCGAACTCGACGATGCTCTCGACCTCGTCGCCGAACAGCCCGATCCGCCAGCCGCGATCCTCCAGGTGGGCGGGCCACAGCTCGATGGAATCGCCCCGCACCCGGAACGTGCCGCGGGCGAAATCCGACTGGATGCGCTTGTACTGAAGCGCCACGAGGTCGGCGATGAGCTGGCGCTGCTCGATGCGCTCACCCAGCGAGACCGTGAACGACATCGCCGTGTAGGTCTCGACCGAGCCGATGCCGTAGATGCACGAGACCGAGGCGACGATGATGACGTCGTCGCGCTCCAGCAGGGCGCGGGTGGCCGAGTGGCGCATCCGGTCGATCTGCTCGTTGATCGACGATTCCTTCTCGATGAACGTGTCCGAGCGCGGGACGTAGGCCTCGGGCTGGTAATAGTCGTAGTAGGAGACGAAATACTCCACCGCGTTGTCCGGGAAGAACGCCTTGAACTCTCCGTAGAGCTGCGCGGCCAGCGTCTTGTTGGGCGCGAGGATCAGCGCCGGGCGCTGCGTCTCTTCGATGATCTTGGCCATCGTGAAGGTCTTGCCCGATCCGGTGACGCCGAGGAGCACCTGATCGCGCTCCAGCGCCTGCACGCCGCCGACGAGTTCCGCGATGGCTTTCGGCTGGTCACCGGCCGGCTTGAATTCGGATTTCAGCGTGAACCGGACGCCGCCCTCGGATTTCTGCGGGCGCTCGGGCCGGTGCGGCGTCCAGGTCTTGCCGTCCTTGAATAGCGGGTTGCCCTCGGTGAGCAGGCGTTCCAAGGCCGTCACCGTGGCCGAGGCGCCCCCGTCGCCGCCGGGATCCGGCAGGTCCGCACCCTCCGGTGCCGGCCCCTCGTCCGGCGGGGTCAGGCCGAGGGCCTGGGCAAGGCGCGGGTCGACATCCGCCGCGTCGCCCAGCGCGTAGCCCGCCTGGGGCGCCTCCGCGAAACCGTCGCGGGCGATCTCCGCATGACGGGTCGCCGCCTGCGGGGCGGCCTTCGCTTTCCTGCCCTTGGGCTTTCCCGGCCGCGCGGATGGTTCGGCCTGCGGCGCGGCCGGCACCGGGCGGCTGCGGTTCAGCGCCGGGTTCAGCAACTCGGCCAGATACGTGTCGAGGGGCTTCAACTCCGGTTTCGACGCCTTGGCGGACGAGGCCGTGACGGAAGCGGCGCGCGGTTTCTTCGGTGCGGGCATGGGAACAATATGGGCTCCGACACCGCTCGCAGGAACCCTGTCGGCGGGCAGTTCTACCACTTTCGTACGCGTTGATCGGATCCACGGGCGATGCTGAGGACGAATGCCACGATCCTGCCTCAGCGTCGACCAAAGGGGTGAATACAACCTTCAGGTAGAATTCGCCCAGAATCGAACTGGATCCTCGGCGCCGATGCGGTGAAGATCCGCCTCTCTGATATGGGGGAAACGGCTTGCGACGACGGTGTCCGGCCGATACTTTGCGCTGCAAAGCATGGTGCGACCGTGGAATCGAGGCACATGCAGGACCTGGACAAGGCACTGGCCGACATCGTCGCGATCCGCTCGCAGATCGCCCGCGATACGGCGTTTCGCGGCCTGGGCGCGGCCACCGTGGCCGGTACTGGCGGCCTCGCGCTCGCCTGCGCCGCGGCGCAGGCCCTGTGGCTCGGCGATCCGACGGCGCGGCCGGGCCTGTTCTTCGGCCTCTGGATCGCTGCCGCCCTCGCGGCGTTCGCGATGATCGGCGTGGAGGCGGTCCGGCGCAGCCGGCGCCTGCATTCGGGACTGGCCGACGCCATGGTGTGGAACGCCATCGAGGTGTTCCTGCCCGCTGCGGGCGCTGGGGCCTGCCTCGCCCTGGTCATCGCCCGCTTCGCCCCTGGCGAGGTCTGGATGCTGCCCGGCCTGTGGCAGGTGCTGGTCGGCCTCGGGCTCTTCGCCTCTGCGCGGATCCTGCCGCGGGCGGTCCAGGGCGTCGGCGCTTGGTATTTGCTCGCGGGTCTCGCCGTGCTGGCGATCGCGGCCGAGACGCGGGCTCTGTCTCCCTGGACGATGGGCCTGCCCTTCCTGGTCGGTCAGGCGTGGCTGGCCGGGATCATCCATCACGGGGCGCGGGCCTTCGATGACGACCGCTGACCGTTCCGACGGCCGTTTCTCCTACGAGGGGCTCGACAGGATCATCCATGAGCGCGCGCGCCTGAGCGTGCTCACCTCCCTGGTGGCACATCCCAAGGGATTGCCCTTCCCGGACCTGAAGCGCCTGTGCGGGCTCACCGATGGCAACCTGAGCCGCCACCTCGCCGTGCTGAGCGAGGCCGATCTTGTCAGCCTCGAGAAGCGCTTCGCGCAGAACCGGTCGCAGACGGTGTGCCGCCTGACTCCCGTCGGGCGACGGCGCTTCATCGGCTATCTCGGCGTGCTTGAACAGGTGGTGCGCGACGCCGCGGAGGTCGCCGGGCGCGGTCCCGAAACCGGTGTCCGCGGCCTCGATCCGGCCACGAAAACGGCGTGAGACCGCCGGGTCCTGCCGGGAATGTTAACCCCGTTTCGATAGACCTCAACGACACGCCCATGCCGGGAGACTTTACGATGCAAAGCGAAGCGGTGCCGGGCGCCCTGCACGCCGCGATCATCATGGACGGCAACGGGCGCTGGGCGACGCAGCGCGGCCGGCCGCGGCTCGCCGGCCACCATCGCGGCGTGGAGGCGATCCGCCGGACCGCCGAGGCCTGCCCGGATCTCGGCATCGGCACGCTGACGCTCTACGCCTTCTCGGCCGACAACTGGCAGCGCCCTGCCGAGGAGGTGGGCGGCCTGATGCGGCTCCTGCGCTCATACCTGCGCAACGAGACCCAGCGCCTCGCCCGCACCGGMACCCGCCTCAGCGTCGTCGGCCGGCGCGACCGCCTGCCGGTCGGCATCCCCGATGCGATCACCGCGGCGGAGGCCGCCACGGCGGCGGGGACCCGGCTGCATCTGCGGATCTGCGTCGACTACTCGGCGCGCGACGCGATCCTGGCGGCGGCGCAGCGGCTCCAGGGCGAAGACCTGACGCGGGAGAATTTCGGCAAGTTGGTGGCCGGCCCGATGCACGGCTCGCCGGTCGATGTCGATCTGCTGATCCGAACCGGCGGCGAGCGTCGCCTCTCCGATTTCATGCTCTGGGAGGCGGCCTATGCCGAGCTGCATTTCACCGAGCGGATGTGGCCCGATTTCGGACCCCAGGACCTCGCCGAGGCGGTCGCCGAGTTCGGGCGCCGCGAGCGCCGGTTCGGCGGCCTGAAGGCGCCGGCCGTCTCGGCGGCGGCCTGACGCCGCTTGACGCGCGCCCACCCGCGCGCAGAGGGTCGCCGGCATGATCGAGACCCTCGCCGACCGCCGTGTGCTCCTCGTCATCGGCGGCGGCATTGCGGCCTACAAGGCCCTCGACCTGATCCGGCGCCTGCGCGAGCGGGGCGCCAGCGTCTGCCCGGTGCTCACCGCCGGGGCACAGGAATTCGTCACGCCCCTCGCGGCGGCCGCGCTCGCGGGGGAGCGGGCACACACCGACCTGTTCGACCGCGCTTCCGAGGCCGAGATCGGCCACATCAAGCTCGCCCGTCAGGCTGATGCCGTGGTGGTGGCGCCCGCCACTGCCAACCTGATGGCCCGGATGGCCGGCGGCCACGCGGCCGACCTCGCGACCACCATCCTGCTGGCCACGACCCTGCCGATCCTGATCGCGCCGGCCATGAACGTCCAGATGTGGGCGCACCCCGCCACCCGCCGGAACCGCGCGGTGCTGGAGGGCGACGGCGTCCGGATCGTCGGCCCGAACGCCGGCAAGATGGCGGAGTCCGAATCCGGGCCGGGCCGCATGGCCGAACCCAACGAGATTGCCGACGCGCTGGAGCGGATGCTCGGGCTCGCGGCCGGGGACAGGCCCCTGGCCGGCCGGCATGTGCTCGTGACCTCCGGCCCGACCCACGAGCCGATCGATCCGGTCCGCTACATCGCCAATCGCTCCTCGGGCCGCCAGGGCCACGCGATCGCGGCCGCGGCCGCGGCGGCCGGCGCCGCCGTGACCCTCGTCTCCGGTCCTGTGGCGATCCCCGACCCGCCGGGCGTCGCCGTGGTCCGGGTCGAGACAGCCCGGGAGATGCTGGAGGCCGTCCAGACGGCGCTTCCGGTCGACATCGCGGTCTTCGCCGCCGCGGTGGCCGATTGGCGCCCGGAGCAGGAGGCCGGGACCAAGAAGATCAAGAAGGACGGCGCCGGTCCCGCCCCGATGCCGCTGGTCGAGAACCCTGATATCCTCGCGACGATCGCGCATCTGCCCGCGGGCCGCCCGCCCCTGGTTGTCGGGTTCGCCGCCGAGACCGACACGGTCCTCGAACACGCCCGGGCGAAGATCGCCCGGAAGGGCTGCGATCTGATCGTGGCCAACGATGTCTCGGCCGAGGGCGGCGTCATGGGCGGCGTCGACAACACGGTGCACTTGATCGGGCGGGACGGCTCCGTGGAAACCTGGCCGCGCCTCGGCAAGGACGAGGTCGCGCGCCGGCTGATCGCACACCTCGCGGGTCTCCTGGCGGGGTGACGAGACCCTGCCGCCGCTCGCTCGGCTCCGGCGTCCGGGATGATGACATCTGCAGAGGTCAGCTCTCACGCTGACGAGATGAGTTCGCACAAAAAAGTTACCGAACAATTCTGAATTCTTTGCCGTATCTTGCTTGAGATATCCTATTATTTGCTGTTTTCAAAAATTTAAGTCTGTATCTGTATTTTCTGAAATGAGACAAAATTGCGAAATAAGGTGAAAGGCGCGTCTTGAATCGCCCGGTTGTGCGGATGTTGTCCTGAAAGATCTTGCTATGATCTTGCCGCGTGCTCGGTTTCTCGGGCTGTCGGAGTTGGGGCATGATGCGCGTGCGCGAGTTGTCGATCCGGACGACGCTGTGTGTCGTCCTCGTCGCCATGGGCCTGATCCTGCTCGGCTTCGCGACGAGCGCCGTGCGGGATGGGCAGGGGCAGGCGGTTCAGGCGGAGCGGGTCATCGCCCTGGTTCGTGCGAGCCGTGCGTTGCTCCAGACCCTGAACGTGACTCGCTTCGAGCGCGGCGCGACCCTGCAATTCCTCGCCGCTGCGGAGCCTGTCGATCCGGAGACCTTGGCGTCGCTCTACGCGGACAGACAGCGGGCCATCGCCGGGTTCGCCGAGGCGCGGTCCCTCCTGGACGGGCTGGACCTCGCGGCGGTCACGGCGACGCTCGGCCGCCTGCACGCCGCCCGCGACCGCGTCGACCGCCTCCGCCCGCGGGTGGACACGGCCCTGCGCGTGTCCCGGACCCAGCGCGAGACCGGGGTGGCCGCCGAGGCGCAGGCCGGCTTTCAGGAGATGCTCGAGGCCCTGATCGCCACGAGCGACGCCGTGGACGCCGCGATCCCTCTATCCGACGCCATCCTCCGGCAAGACCTCGCCCTCAAGCGGGCGGCCTGGTCGGCGCGCATGTCAAACGGCGCCGTCGCCCTGCGGGTGCAGACCTCCCTGGCGGCCGGGACATCCTGGTCGCTGGACGACGCCATGGCGGCTGCCGAGGAGCGGGGACGTCTCGACGCCGCCTGGAAGTCGGCCACCGAGTCCGTTGCCGGAGCCACCGAGGCGGTTCGGGCTGCGTTCCGCCGGGCGGAGATCAACAACTTCGAGGGTGCCCCCCTGGCCCGGCGGCGCGCGGTGGCGAATGCCCTGAGCCGTGGCGAGCCGCCGGGATTGACACTCGCGCAGGCTCGAAAGCTCGACACGCCCGAGCAGATCACCCTTGTCGACCTCGCCTTCGTCTGCCTCGACGAGATGATCGGACGATCCGAGATTCTCTCCGGCGCGGCGCGGGGGGGCCTTCTTCGCGACGGGGCGGCCCTGTTGGCCACCCTGCTCCTCGTCGTGCTCGGCTTGTTCGTCCTGGTCCGCGGTGTCCTTTGGCCGCTCCGCGCGATGACGGCCACGATGGAGGCTCTCGCGGCGGGGGATGTCGGCGTCGCGGTGCACGGGCGGGACCGGCGCAACGAGATCGGTGCGATGGCGCGGGCCGTCCAGGTCTTCAAGGACACGTTGATCCGCACCCGCGCGCTGGAAGCCGAGGCGGATGAGACCCGGCAGGCGGCCGAGGTGCGGCGCCGGACCGGCATACGCGCGATGGCCGAGCGTTTCGAGCAGGCGGTGAGCGGCATCGTCGGGCGCGTGTCGTCGGCCGCCGCCGAACTGTAGGCCACGGCCCGGACCATGACGGCTGCCGCGGCGGGAACGGCCGGCGAATCCGCCACCGTCGCCGCGGCGGCCGAGGAGGCGGCGCGCAACGTGAACACCGTGGCGGCGGCCGCCGCGGAACTCGGCGCCACCGTGCGGGAGATCGGTCGCCAGGTGGACGGCTCGGCGCGCCTCGCGAAGACCGCCGCCGTCGAGGCCGACCGGACCGGCGCCCAGGTCCATGCCTTGAGCGAGTCCGTGGTCCGGATCGCCGACGTGGTGGGCCTGGTTTCTGCCATCGCGGAACAGACCAACCTGTTGGCCCTGAACGCCACGATCGAGGCGGCCCGGGCCGGTGCCGCCGGCCGGGGCTTCGCGGTCGTTGCCACCGAGGTGAAGGCGCTCGCCGATCAGACCGCCAAGGCCACGGCCGAGATCGCGGGCCAGATTGCCCAGGTCCAGGTCTCCACGGGGGACGCCGTCTCGGCGATCGGGGCGATCACGGCCCGCATCCGCGAGATCAACGGCGTGGCGGCCTCGATCGCCGCGGCTGAGGAGGAGCAGGGCGCGGCCACCCAGGAGATCGTCAGAAGCGTGGCCGCGGCGGCCCAGGGCGCAGCCGCGGTGACCGGCCACATGGCCGGCGTGGCCGAGGCCTCGCATGCGACGGAGGCGACGGCGGCCAGGGTTCTGGATGAAGCCTCCGCACTCACGGCCCAGTCTGAGCATCTCACCGTCGAGGTCGGTCGCTTCCTCGCCGGTGTCCGGGCCGCCTGAACGGCCCCGGAGTACCCTGCCGACGGTCTCCCTGGCCTGGATCGGTTCGAGGCGATAGAAGGCCTCCCGACGGCCGGCGCGCACGGCGCCGGTTCCAGGGAGAAACCATGCCTCGCCTGTCCCCCCTCTTCGGAGCCGCGTTGATCGCCATGACCACAGCCGCAACTGCCGAGACCGTGACCACCCCGTCGGGCCTCAAGTATCAGGACGAGGTCGTCGGCACCGGGCCTGAGCCGAAGGCCGGGCAGCAGGTCACCGTCCAGTACACCGGCTGGCTCGACGAGGGCGGCAAGAAGGGCAAGAAGTTCGACTCGTCCCGCGACCGCAACCAGCCCTTCAGCTTCCCCCTCGGCGCCGGCCAGGTGATCAAGGGCTGGGACGAGGGCGTCGCCACCATGAAGACCGGCGGCAAGCGCACCCTGATCATCCCGCCGCAGCTCGGCTACGGCGCCCGCGGCGCCGGCGGCGTGATCCCGCCGAACGCCACCCTGATCTTCGACGTCGAACTGCTCGGCGCGAAGTAAAAGGACCCGGCTGCGCGAGCGCGCGAGTCCCCAGACCATGCTGTTCGCGCAGCTGTCCGACGAGCTGTTCAAGCCGCTGGCCTCGCCGAGCCGCGGTTTCAACGCCGCCCTGCTCCTGCACCTGCACCGGCGCGTCCTCGGGGCCGAGCCGGTGCGCAAGGCCGAATTGCTCGCCGAGATCGGTGACTTCGCTGCCGGCTGGAGCGACCCCGAGGTCAGCGGCGACGAGCCGATCTCGGCCGATCCGACCGAGCGCCGCACGGCCCTCTACCGGCGCCTCCTCGACACCGGGTGGCTGATCGAGCGCCGCGAGCGCTACGTCCCGGTCGCGGAGTTCGACCCTGAGGCCCGGCTCCTCCTGGAGGAGCTGTCCCGGCTGGAACGGGGCGAGACCCGCTCCTACGGCGGCGCCGTGCTGGAGGTGCTGGGCGGCCTTGAGAGCGCCCTGTCGGATCCGTCGAACCGGAGCGAGGCGCTGTCGAACGCGGCCCGGGGTGCCGCCGCCTTCCTGTCCCACGTGCGCGGCCTCGCCGCCGGCATGCGCAAGGTCGAGGAGCGCATCCTGCGCGAGCCCGACCGCGCGAAGACTTTCCGGCTGTTCTTCGAGGATTTCGTCGAACGGCACCTGATCAGCGACTACCGGACGCTGCACACCCGCTTCAACCCGTTCCGCTTCCGCGCCAGCGTGGTGCGCGAGGCCGGCCGGGCGCTGCGCGACGCCCTCACGGTCCGGGCGCTGGCCGAGGGTCTGATCCGGGAGGGGCGGAGCGCCGACCTCGACACGGCGCAGCGGGCGGTGCGGGCGGATCTCGCCCAGATCCTGTCGGTGTTCGAGGGGCTCGACAACCACCTCGATGCCGTCGACGCCGTGGTGGCGCGCCTGGAGCGCCGGATCGCCTCCACCCTGCACGTGATGGACCGCCCGGATCCGAGCGGGGTCGAGCGGGTGGCCGCGATGCTGCGCGCCGTCGGCGGGTCGGAGATCGCCCCCGAGGTGCCGGGCGACGTCTCGCTGCTGCGCCCGCCCATCGGGCACGCGCATCTCCAGGCACCGCGGGCGCGCAAGTCCGCCATCGACATGGAGCCCCTGCCCGACATCGAGGACGATCCGGTGGTCGACGCCTTCGCGGCCGCCAAGGCGGAGTTCCGGCGGCGCACCACCGTGACGCCCGAGAGCATGAGCGCCTTCGTGGAGGCCCGCCTCGGCAAGGCCGTGACCCTGCGCGGGTCGCAGATCGTGATCGCGGGCGTCGACGACTTCATCGTGTTCCAGCGCCTGCGCGAAATCGACGTGCTGTTCGACGCCAAGCTCGGCGCCCGCTATGCCGTCACCCGGTTGCCCGAGCGGGTCGCCAACGGCTGGCTGGACTGCCCGGATTTCCTCTTGAAGCGCCGCCCCCATGCTTGAGGGGTTCCGCGCGATCATCGACGGCGACGAACCGCCGCCGCCCGGCGCCCGGGCTCCCGATGCGGAGGAGCTGAGCCGCGCCCTCCAGGTGCTGCTGAAGGGGCAGGTGATCTACGCCGAGACCCAGGGCATCGGCCGCTCCTACGAGCTGGCCCGGCACTACGCGCCGTTCTTCACCGATTATTTCGCCTGCTTGGGCTACGCGCTGACCGTCGCGCACCGCGACCAGATGGTCTCGCTGAGCCCGGCCGCCGACGCACCCCGCCACGACATCGTCTCGGAGCGCCTGCGCAAGGACGAGACGCTGGTGCTGCTGGCGCTCCGGCTGCTCTACGAGGAGGGCCTGCGCGATCACCGGGCCGGCACGGACGGGATCGTGGACTGCACCACCGACGAGATCGTCGAGAAGATCCGCACGGTGGCGCGCAACGAGCCCCCCGAGGAGGGCCGGCTCGCCGACATCCTGCGCCTCTACGCCAAGCGCGGCGGCCTGCGCCTCGGCGAGCGCGACCGGGTCGAGCGGGTCACCCCGCTCTCGCTCCTGCCGGGGCTGACGGTGCTGGCCTCCGACGCATGGATGGAGCGCCTCCGGGCGTGGTCCGAGGCCGGGGAGGCCTGAGGCCGTCAGCGCCCGCCCCCGAGAGGCGTGACCTTGGGTCGCCGCGCCGCACCCGCGACGGCGAGGGCAACCGGGCGCGTCGCCCGGAAGCCGCCCGCCGGTTCCGGTTCAGGCCGCTCGGACCGTTGCCAGGAAGTGCTCGACCTCGCCGCCGAGATGGGCTGCCTGGCGAGCCATCTCGGAGGCAGAGGCCAGGACCTGCGCGGCGGCCGCACCGGTCTCTTCGGCGGCGCCCGCGACGCCGCTGACATTGGCGGTGACGGACTCGGTCCCGGTCGCCGCCTCGGCGACGTTGCGGACGATCTCCTGGGTGGCCGCGCCCTGCTCCTCGACGGCCGCCGCGATGGAGTTGGCCATGCCGCTGATCTCGCGGATGCGGCCGGCGATGCCGTCGATGGCCTGGACGGCCTGGCCGGTCGAGCCCTGGATCTGGGCGATCTGGGCCGAGATCTCGGCGGTGGCCTTGGCGGTCTGGTCGGCCAGCGCCTTCACCTCGGTGGCGACGACCGCGAAGCCGCGACCGGCGGCCCCCGCCCGGGCGGCCTCGATCGTGGCGTTCAGCGCCAGCAGGTTGGTCTGGCTGGCGATCGCCGAGATCAGGTCCACCACCTCGCCGACCCGGCGCGCGCCGGTGCTCAGCGCCTGGACGAGGTCGGCCGTGGCGGCCGCCTCGCGGACGGCGGCCTGCGCCAGATCCGCCGAGGAGCCGACCTGGCGGCCGATCTCGTTGACCGAGGAGCCCAGCTCCTCGGCGGCCGCCGCGACCGTGGTCACGTTGGTGGAGGCCTCCTCGGCGGCGGCCGCCGCGCTGGTGGACTGGCCCGCCGTCTGCGTCGCCGTCGCGGTGAGGCTCTGGGCCGTGGCTTGGAGCTGCGTCGCCGCCGACGTCACCGAGCCGACGATCCCGCCGATGGCGGATTCGAATCGGTCGGCGAGCTCGCGTGTCGCCTGCCGGCGCTGCGCCTCGGCGCCGGCCCGGGCCTGCGCGGTCTCGGCCTCCAGGGCGCGGGCGTGCAGCAGGTTCTCCCGGAAGACTGCGACGGTCGCCGACATGGCGCCGATCTCGTCTCGCCGCGCCGCGTAGGGGATCTCGGTCTGCGTGTCGCCGTCGGCGAGGCGCCGCATGGACAGAGTCATGCCGGCGAGCGGCCGTGACACGCCCGTGAAGGCGTACAGCATGGCGCCCAGCGCGATCGCGAGGCTGACGATCAGGCTGACGATGGTGGCCCGGACCGCGTCGGCCTGGCTGTCGCGGGCCGTGCGCCCGGCCGCTTCGCCGGTCTTGATGTTCAGGTCGGCGAGAGCGCGGGTCGCGGTCGAGGCCGCGAGATAGTCGGCATTCATGGGGCCGCGGAAATAAGCGAGCGCCTGGTCGTGCTGATCGGCCGGAAAGGCGCGGAGGCGGTCCCAGTCGGCCTGCTGCACCGTCAGCTTGGCGAGCAGGTCGTCGTAGAGCGTCTGCTCCTCCTTCGAGGCCACGAGGGTGCGGTAGGACTCGACCTTAGCCTGGCGATTCCGGATCAACTCGTCCGCGTTCTTCAGGCTGGTCGCGCGCTCTGCCTCGCTATCCGCCGTCACGTAGCGGAACTGCCACAGCCGCGACCGCATCACGAGGGCGTTGATCGACTGGGCCTCGTTGATCGACGGCACGGCGTTGTCGATCAGCTCCGCGAGCCGCTGGTCGACCTCCTGCATCTTGTAGAGAGTGACGCCGCCCTGAACGATCGCCGCCAGGAGCAGGAGGGCGAAAAGGCCGCTTAATTTCGCTTTGAGACTGAGACGCATCGGTCAATTCCGGTCGTACGGACGAGACCGGAAGGACATGAGCATCTTCTGCTAACAGTGTCATAACCTGCAGTGGAATCTGGCTTCAGACCTGCGTGTGCGTCGGCTTGCATACGCGGCCGAGTCCGGCCAACTGGACCGATCCTTCACTCCGTCACCGGCCCGGCTCACCGACATCGTGTACGTCCTCACCGACATTGCCCTCTCGAACTGGTACCTGATCCGCCGCGAGCAGATCCGCCTGCGCGGCGCCGCGGCGCTCGTCGGGCCGACCGGGGCCGGCAAGTCGACGATCTTCGACGCGGTCGGCACCGTGCTGGCCGGCAACAACGCCAGCCGCCTCGCCCTCAACGCCTCGGCCTCCGGGCGCAGCGCGCGCACCGTGCGCGACTACTGCCTGGGCTGGATCAGCGACCCGGCGGAGGGCGGCCGCCCGACCCGGGAATCCTGCGAGACCGTGCTGGTCCTGGTCTTCGAGAATCCCGATTCCGGCCGCGTGGTCTCGGTCGGGCTGGCGCTGGCGGCCCGGGCCGCGGATCCGAAGGAGACGGTGCTGTCGCGCTTCATCGCGGTCGGCCACCGGTTCGAGGTCGCCGACTACGCCCGCACCGCGCCCGGCGGCACCTACACGGCGCCGTGGACCGAGATCGCCGCCGACCTGCGCGCCCGCGCGTCGAGCTTCACCGAGTACCGGACCTCGGGCGAGCGCTTCACGGCCGATGTCCTCGCCTCCCTGCGGGAGGGGGCGCCGGCGCCGGAGCCGCGCCACTTCCTGCGCAGCTTCGCCAACGCGGTGGCGTTCAAGCCGATCTTCGACACCAGCGCCTTCGTGCGCGCCTTCGTGCTCGACCCGGAGCCCCTCGACGTCGAGCGCGTGCGCCACTCGATCGCGAACTGGCGACGCCTCCTCGAGACCATCGCCGAGCTGGAGAGCCGCCTCGGCCGCCTGCGGCGCCTGAGGGACCGCTACGAGGCCTGGGGCGAGGCGGTCCTCGCCGCCGCGACCCACGATCTGCGGGCGGCCAGCGCCGAGCTGCGCCGCCGCAGCCTCGATCTGATCGCCGTCCGGACACGCCTGCGCGAGGGCGCCGACACCCTGCGCATCGCCCGCGAGCGCGTCGCGGCGAGCCGCGGCCACGCGCGCGAGATCGACGGCGAGATCGCCGAGAAGAAGGCGCTCGCCGCCGCGAGTGCGGCCGAGGGGCGTCTCGCCGCCTCGACACTGGGCCTCTCCATGCTGGAGCGGGACCGGAAGGAGCTGATAGGCCGGATCGGCGATCTCGTCGGCCTGGTCGGCCAGATGGCCAAGCTGCAGCCGGTGGCGCCGATCCTGCGCCAGACCTGCCCGCCGGCGGCCCGCCTCACCGAGGCCTGCGCCCGGGCGGGCCTGCGCCGGGAATCCTCCCCCGAGGAGATCCTGCGCCCCGAAGGACCCCTCGCCGAGCTGATGGAAGGGCTGGCGCGCCTGCCCGATTTCGACGAGGTCCTGGAGCGCGCCGCCGAGGATGCGGCGCTGAAGGCCCGCGCCCAGGAGAGCGAGGCCGAGCGCACGGCCCCGCGCACCGGCTCCGGCCCGGCCGCGCGCCTCTCCTCGGACACGGTGGCCTTCCGCGGCGAGCTGGAGCGTCGCGGCATCGCGGCGGTGCCGATCTGCGAATTGGCCGAGATCGTCGACCCGACCTGGGGGCCGGCCCTGGAAGGCCTGCTCGGGCGCGCCCGCGAGGCCCTGGTGGTCGCCCCGGACCGGCTGACCGAGGCGCTCGGCGTGCTCCAGTCGGGCCGCGACCGGTTCCACCGCTGCATCCTGGTCAAGACCACCGACACCGCCAAGCAGCGGGCGCGCCGCTACGACGACGGGCCGCTCACCGTCATCGAGGCGAGCGACCCGCATGCGGAGGCGTTCCTCGGCGTGCGGCTCGGGGGCTACGACCTCGCCCGGGACGATGCCGAACTCGCCCGCCTCGCTCGGGCGGTGGCCCCGAGCGGCCGCACCACGGCCGGCATGGCCTATTCGGTCACCCGCAGCGTCGATCTCCTGATGACCCGCGGCCATCGCGGGCCGACCGCCGACAGCCGCCGCGCCCACGAGATCGCGGTGGCCGAGGCGCGCCGCCTGCGCGGCGAGGCGGCGGTTCTGCGCG